>JANPJI010000724.1:0-3380 GCA_031425425.1 Rubricoccaceae bacterium | reverse complement strand
GTCTCGGACGCCGTCGCGGCCGTCCGCGAGCGCCTCATCGACGTGGCGGCGCTCGTGACGCTGGAACTGGACTTCGCCGAGGAGGACGTCGCCTTCGCGGACCGGGCGGACCTCGCCGCGCGCCTCGCCGACGCCGACGTGCTGCTCGCGGAGCTGCTGTCGTCGGCACGCCTGGGCGCGCTCGTCCGCGGCGGGGCCACGGTCGTCCTCGCGGGCCGCCCGAATGCGGGAAAGTCCACGCTCGCCAACGCGCTCGCCGGCCGCGGGCGGTCCATCGTGAGCGACACTCCCGGCACGACGCGCGACGCCGTCGAGACGGACGTGGACGTGGGCGGGCTGCGCGTGCGCCTCGTGGACACGGCCGGGCTGCGCGAGACCGACGACGCCGTCGAGGCCGAGGGCACGCGCCGCGCCCGGGCGGCCTTCGCCACGGCCGACGCCGTCCTCTACGTCGCCGACGCCGCGCTGGGGCTCGACGCCGGGGAGCAGGCCGACCTCGCGGCGCTCGCGCGCCCCGACCTGCCCGTCCTCCTCATCGCCAACAAGGCCGACACCCTCGACGGCTCCGAGCCGCACGCGTCGCTCGCGGACGCGCTCGCGCTCTCGGCCCGCGACGCCCTCGCCGCCCCGGCGCTTCTCGACGGCCTCCGCGCAGCCCTCCTCGCCGCGCTCCATGCCGACGCGTCCGGCCCCGAGGGCGACGCCACCGCAGTCAACGAGCGCCACCGCGCCCACCTCGCCGAGGCGCAGCACGCCGTCCGCCGCGCCCTCGCCGCGCTGGACCGGGGGACCGAGGCGGACCTGCTCGCGCTCGACCTCCGCGACGCGCTCCACGCGCTCGGGCTCGTCACCGGGGCCGTCACGGCGGACGACGTCCTCGGGGCCGTCTTCTCCCGCTTCTGCATCGGGAAGTAGACCGGCCCCTACGGGGCGGGCAGCGAGGCCTACACCGCCTGGACGCTGCGCCAGGACCCGGCGTGCTGGGTGAACGCGACGTGGTCGGACGCGTTGGCATAGGTCAGCTTCCACGTGTTGAGCTGCTCCTCGCTGAGCCGGTCGATGAGCCGCGCCAGGTCGTCGATGGCCTCGTCGACCTCGTTGAAGAGGACCGCGACGGTCTCCGGGTCCGGGTTTTCGGCGACCCACATCTTCATCGCCGCGAGCTGGTTCAGGACCTGGTCGCGGAGCATCTCGCGGATCTCGAAGATGGCCTTCCTGCGGAGCGTCTTCTCGCGTGCCCGGTCCGCCCACTGGATCGCGCCCTGGATGAGCCCCATCCCGATGACCGTCGCGAGGACCGCCGCTGCAGCCGGCACGTCCACCCAGACCATCGCCGCGGCGACCGACACGAACGCGAGCGTCAGCCCGAGCACGTAGAGCTCGACGCGCTTGAGAAGGTGAGTGCGGATCGCCGGACGAAGAGACATCGTTGCACAGTTCAGGACCCAAAGCATCAGCAGGGCAACGGCGTGGTGGATACAGGCGGTCCCAATGAAACGGCTTTGTACCCCATTCACCCTCTATCCGTCCGCCACGGATGGACGCCGCAGGCACACCCACCTCCCCCACCCGCGCCGTAGCCGCTTCGCCCGATGACGACGTCCCTTCTCTGGCTCCGCAACGACCTCCGCCTCCACGACCACGAGGCGCTCGCGGACGCGCTCGCCGGCGCGGACCGCCTCGTCGCGGTGGTCTGCCTCGACCCGCGCGCGTTCGTCGAGACGCGGTGGGGCTTCCCGAAGACTGGCCCGTTCCGGGCGCAATTTCTGATCGAGAGCCTCGCCGACCTCCGCCAGTCGATGCGCGCACGCGGCGGCGACCTCGTCGTCCGGCACGGCGCCCCGGCCGACGTGATCCCCGCGCTCGTGCGGGAGCACGGCGTCGCGGCCGTTTACGTCCACGCCGAGCCGATGCGCGAGGAGGCCGACGACGAGGCGGCGGTCCGCGAGGCGCTCCGCCCGCTCGGCGTGCCTGTTCACGTGCGGTGGGGCCACACGCTCTTCCACGTCGACGACCTGCCGATGCCGGTGGCCGAGCTGCCGCGCGTCTTTACCGAGTGGCGCAAGCGGACCGAGGCGCGCAGCCGCGTCCGCCCCGAGATCGCCACGCCGACGGCGCTCCCGCCGCCGCCGGAAGGGCTCGATCCGGGCACGAGCCCGACCGTCGAGGCGCTCGGGCTCGGGCCCGTCGAGGCCGACCCGCGGGCGGTGATGGTCTTTGCCGGCGGCGAGACGGCCGCGCTCGCCCGCCTCGACGCCTACCTCTGGCAGGGCGACCACCTCAGGACGTACAAGGAGACCCGCAACGGCCTGCTCGGGGCGGACTACTCGACCAAGTTCTCGCCGTTCCTCGCCCACGGCTGCCTCTCGCCGCGCCACGTCTACTGGCAGACGCAGCGCTACGAGGCCGAGCGGACGAAGAACGACAGCACCTACTGGCTCACGTTCGAGCTGCTCTGGCGCGACTACTTTCGCTTCTACGGCCTCCTCCACGGCGACCGCCTCTTCTACGCCTACGGCCCCAAAGGCCAGCCGGTCGAGTGGGGCGTGGACGCGGACGCCTTCGCCGCGTGGCAGGCCGGTGAGACCGGCATCCCGTTCGTCGACGCGGCGATGCGCGAGATGGCGCTGACGGGCTACATGTCCAACCGGATGCGTCAGAACGCGGCGAGCCTGCTCACCAAAAACCTCAGCCTGGACTGGCGCGCCGGTGCCGCCTGGTTCGAGCACTGCCTCGTCGACTACGACGTGACGAGCAACTGGGGCAACTGGGCCTATAACGCGGGCGTCGGGGCGGACCCCCGCGACCGCTACTTCAACCTCGCCGTGCAGGCGACGCAGTACGACCCCCGGGGTGCCTACGTGCGGCACTGGATTCCCGAACTCGCCGCGATCCCCGACGCGCACATCCACGCGCCCGAGGCGCTCCCGAAGGCCGCTCTCCAGGGCTACGGCGTTCAGCTCGGGCACACGTACCCGCACCCGGTCCTGAACCTCGACGCGTCGTACGAAAGAATCCGCGGCGGGTCGGCGCAGAAGGCCACGTCCGAGGGCCGGGCCGGGCGCCGCGGGTCCCATCGAAACGGCGGCGGGCGGCGGCTCTGACGCATTCTTCCCGGCGGCGCGGCCGCGGCGGCGCGTTCTTCCCCACAGACAGCACTCCACCGGGATGGGCGACCTCTACGACGTGATCGTGGTCGGCGGCGGGCACGCCGGGGCCGAGGCCGCGCACGCCGCGGCGCGCGTCGGCGCGCGGACGCTGCTCGTCACGACGCGCCTCGACACGCTCGGGGCCATGTCCTGCAACCCCGCCATCGGCGGCGTCGGCAAGGGGCAGCTCGTGCGCGAGGTCGACGCGCTCGGTGGACTCATGGGGCGGGC
>JANPJI010000723.1:0-5192 GCA_031425425.1 Rubricoccaceae bacterium | reverse complement strand
GGGAGCACGACCGGCGCCTCGGTGGCTCCCGTCGGCGCGGGGGCGGGGCCGCTGCGCGTGGCCCCGTGACCGCGGAGCCGCCCTCCGCGGACCCGGCGGGCCGCCGGTTTGGCGGCCCGGCCCTGCTCGTCGCCGGCGGGCTCGGAGCGCTCGGCGTGCTCCTGTTCGAGGTGTACCCCGATCTCGGCCCGTTCTGGGCCGCCCTCGCTGGCGGGGTCGTGCTGTGGCCGGTCCGGAAGACGCGGTCCGGCCGGGCCGTCCTGCTTGCAGTCGGCCTCGTTCTGGCGGGCTACGTGCTCTCGCTCGTCGGGGGCGTGCTCGCCCCGTTCGTCGTCGTGTTCATCGTGGCGTACCTGCTCAACCCGCTCGTGGAGCGCGCCGAGGCGCGGGGCGTCCCGCGGTGGGCGACGACGCTCGCGGTGACGCTCGCCGTCGTGGGTGCGATCGCCGGCGGGCTGGTGTGGCTCGTGCCGACGCTCGTCGCGCAGGTCGAGTCGCTCGCGACGGGCGCGATCGCGCTCGCGCAGCGGCTCCCGCAGATCGTCGAGCAGAGCCCGTTCCTGAACCGCCTCGAAGCGTCCGGCGTCGTGGACCGGGAGCAGCTTCTCGGGCAGCTGTCGAACCTCGTCCCGCAGCAGGCGCAGGCGCTCGCCGGGCGCGTCCCTGCCCTCATCGGCCTGGTCACGAAGCAGGTCGGCGCCCTCCTCGGGCTCGTCACGACGGCGGCCCTGCTGCCCGTCCTGCTGTTCTACATGCTCAAGGACTTCCCACGCCTCCGCGACGGCCTCGTGTCGCTGCTGCCGCGCGTGGACGGCCGGCGGGCGTATGTGGGCGAGGTCGGGCGCGTGTTCGGGAGCTACCTCCGCGGGCAGCTCACGATCTCGGCCGCGAGCGCCGTCCTCGTCGGGCTCCCGCTGTTCCTCTTCGGCGTCCCGTTCTCGCTCGTGCTCGGGCTCGCGGCGGGGCTGCTGAACCTCGTGCCGAGCATCGGCTCGATCCTGACGTACGTCCTGGGCGTCGTGCTGATGCTGGCCTTCGGCACGACGACGGACCTGCTGGTCGTGCTCGGGGTGCTCGCCGCGCAGGCGGTCATCGAGCAGTCGATCCTGACGCCGAACATCATGGGGCAGCAGGTGAACCTGCACCCGGTCGTCATCCTGGTCGCGCTGTTCGTGTCCGGGGCGCTGTTCGGGCTCGTCGGGCTGCTGCTCGCCGTGCCCGGCGCGGCGCTCGTCGCGGCGGCCGTCCGCGCGCACCGCGAGGCGTTCGTGCTCGATGTCGGCGGCGACGACGGCGCGGCGGGTGAGGCAGGGCCGGGACGCGCGGCTGTGGGCACCCCGGCGGCGGGCTGACGCGCGGATCGCTGGGGCGACGGACGCCGGGGCACGTGATTGGGCGTCGTGGCGCGGGGCGGACGGTGCCGGGGCGCGGCGAGGGCACAGCAGCGCTGTGCCCCTACGGGTGCCCGTTCCGGGCCGATATTCCCGAATCCCGAATCCCGAATCCCGCTTTGCCGCTCACGTTCGACCTCCAGGCCGTCTGCCCCGAGACGGGTGCCCGCGCCGGCGTCCTCCACACGGACCACGGCCCCATCGAGACGCCGATCTTCATGCCCGTCGGCACGGCCGGCACGGTCAAGGCCGTCTCGCCGCGCGCGCTGAAGGACGACATCGGCGCGCAGATCATCCTCGGCAACACGTACCACCTCACGCTGCGGCCCGGGCGCGAGACGCTCGTCGCCGCGGGCGGCCTGCACCGGTTCATGGCGTGGGACCGGCCCATCCTGACCGACTCGGGCGGCTTCCAGGTGTTCTCGCTCGCTGGCCTGCGCAAGATCTCCGAGGAGGGCGTCCGTTTCCAGAGCCACCTCACCGGCGACCCGCTCTTCTTCACGCCCGAGTCCGTCGTGGACACGCAGCGCGACATCGGGTCCGACATCATGATGGTCCTCGACGAGTGCCCGCCGGCGACCGTCGACGAGTCGGCGGCGCGGCGTTCCAACGACCTCACCGTGCGCTGGGCACGGCGGGCGTTCGATCACTACCGTGGCACGGAGCCGCGCTACGGGCACCACCAGGCGCTTTTCCCGATCGTCCAGGGGGCCGTCTACCCCGGAGTCCGCCGCGAGAGCGCGCAGGCGCTCGTCGAGCTCGACGCCGAGGGCTACGCCATCGGCGGGCTGTCCGTCGGCGAGGAGACGCAGGCCATGTACGACACCGTCGAGGCGACGACGCCCGAACTGCCCGCCGACCGCCCGCGCTACCTCATGGGCGTCGGGACGCCCCGGAACCTCATCGAGAACGTGGCGCGCGGCGTGGACCTGTTCGACTGCGTCATGCCGACGCGCAACGCGCGCAACAAGACGCTCTTCACCACGGACGGCATCCTGAACATCAAGAACGCCCGCTGGAAGGAGGACTTCGGCCCGGTCGACGCCGGCCTCGGCGCGTACCACTCGCAGACCTTCTCGAAGGCGTACCTGCGGCACCTGTCGATGGCCGAGGAGCCCCTGTTCATGGAGATCGCCTCCGTCCAGAACCTCGCGCTCTACCTGTGGACGATGCGCGAGATGCGCGCCTCGATCCTGGAGGGCCGCTTCCCGGCGTGGCGCGCCGAGTGGAGCGAGCGCCTCGCGCGGAAAGCGTGAGGACGGGAGTGCGGTTTGATGTTTGACGGGGGACGGTGCGACGCCCCATCCGCACTCGTCCGACCGCCTCCATGCCATTCCGTCTTGCGCTCCTCGCTCTCGGCCTGACACTCGGCGGCTGCCGGACCGTCGTCGGTGTCGGCCTCGGCCTGTTCTACGACACCGCGGACCTCCCCGAGACGCAGGTCCGCCGCGACGTGGCCTACCTCCCCGGTGGCGACCCGAAGCACAGGCTCAACCTGTTCCTGCCCGCTCCGGGCTCGCCTCCTCAGCCGACCGTCGTGTTCGCCCACGGCGGCAACTGGGACTCGGGCGACCGCGACTTCCGCGTCGGCCGCCGCGACATCTACAACAACGTCGGCCGCTACCTCGCCGGGCACGGCATTCCCGTCGCCGTGGTGAGCTACCGCTTCGCGTCCGTCCCCGGCGGGGCTGCCGTGGACTGGCGGGCGCAGGGCGCGGACGTCGCCGCGGCGATGGCGTTCGTTGAGCGGGAGCAGGGCTCGTGGGGCAGCCGCGGCGTCGTCGGGATGGGCCACTCGGCCGGCTCGCACCTGATCCTTCAGGCGGCCCTCAACCCGGCGATCCGAGACGCGGCGGGCCTGTCGCCCGTCTGCGGGCTTGTCCCGGCCAGCGGCGCGGGGCTGAACCTGACCGCCGACGGCGCATTCGTGGGCGACACGTACGACTTCTTCTCGTCCCGCTTCGCGCCGGACCGCGTCACGCGGGAGGAGCCCCCGGCGACGCCGGCCGCATGGCAGCGCGACATCTCCGTCGTCCCGTTCGTGACCGCCGACGCGCCGCCAATGCTGATCCTGCTCGGGACGGGCGAGAGCGCCGGCCTCCAGCGCCAGTCGCAGCTGCTCGACGAGGCCCGCGTCGCAGCCAGCGTGCCGGGCGCGCTCGTGAGCGTCCCGGCCCGCAGCCACGCCCTGGTCATCCCGACGCTGAGCCGGGACGACCGCGTGGCCGGCCCGGCAGTCGTCGAGTTTGTCAAGGGCCTGGCCTGCCGCTAGGGAGATCAGCCGGCGGGAACGTCGGCGGGATCCGAGGCGCGTTCGAAGCGGAGCTTCAGCACACCCGTCGGCTGGTCCGTGTGCTTCGCCTCGTCGCCCGGCATCCCGTGCGCGGGCGTGATGCCGCCGTCGGTGAGGAAGAGCGCGCCGGTGACGAAGCTGGCCTCGTCCGAGGCGAGGAATGCGTAGACGTTGGCGATCTCCTCGGTCGTCCCGCGCCGCCCGAGCGGCGTCGCCCCGATGATGGTCTTGGCCGTCTTCTTGTCCATGATCCCTGTGGACGGGTGCGTCCACGACGAGTCGACCACGCCGGGACAGACGCAGTTGGCGCGGACCCCGTATTTCGCCTGCTCTACGGCGACGCCCTTCATGAAGGCGTGCATCCAGGCCTTCGTCGGGCCATACGGCGCGAACAGGGGCGTCCCGTTGAAGCCGGCCTCGGAGCCCGCCGAGACGACGTTGCCGCGGCTTTTCTGGAGATGCGGCAGCGCGGCCCGCGTCATGTAGAACGCCGTCTTGATGTTGTTGTGGAGCAGCTTGTCGAACCCGTCGTCCGGGTACTCGTGCGTCTCGGCGAGGACCGGCAGGCAGCCCGCGTTGTTGACGAGCACGTCGAGCGTCCCGAACGCGTCGACGGCCGCCTGCACGCACGCCTCGGCCGTCGCCTTCTCGCCGACGTCGCCGGCGAAGGTCTCTACGCGGACATCGGGGTACTGCTCGCGGATGTCGCGGGCGACGTCCTCGATGGGGTCACCGGGCAGGCCGTTCAGGAAAACGCTCGCGCCTTCGTATGCGAACTTGTGGGCGATGGCCTCGCCGATGCCTTCGCCGGCACCGGTGATGAGGGCGGCCCTGCCGGCGAGACGCCCGGTTCTGGGCATGGGGGTGTCGTTTCCGAAGAGAGCCATGGAGGTGGGGGAGAGGGCCGCACGAGGCGCGGCGGGAGAAGGGGGCAGGGAGACCTGCCGGCCGCCGGGGCTGTTCCACGTCACCGGCCGGCTCCGGCAAATCCCGACGCGCGGGCACCGGGGCGCGGACGCCCGGGAGCAGACGCCTGGACACAGACGCCTGGGCGCAGACGCCGGGCCACTACGGAAACACAACATCCTTGTCATCCTGAACTCGATTCAGGATCTGTCTTTCTCCTTTCTGCGCCTCGGTGTAGGAACACGAAAAGGCAGATCCTGAATCAAGTTCAGGATGACATGTTCAAGGGGGGGCGCAGGTTTCGAATGTTCCGCCTCGGTCGGCGCGCAGACGCCTGGGCGCGGACGCCTGGGTGCGGACGTCTGGGGCGCGCGTGGCCGTCGTGGCGCGGGGCGGTTGACGCTGCGGCGCGGCGAGGGCACACCACGGGGTGCCCCTACGGGTGCCCGCGCCGCACGCCTGTGACAGGCTGCCAGCTACGGGCGATCTTCTGTTCCCCGTTCCCCGTTCCCCGTTCCCATGTCTGACCATTCCCTCGGCGTCGTCGGCCACGGCGTGATGGGCCGCAACCACGCCCGGTACGCGCTCGTCGCGGGCGTCGC
>JANPJI010000722.1:0-5412 GCA_031425425.1 Rubricoccaceae bacterium | reverse complement strand
CCGGCCCGGAGCCGCCGAGCGCATCGACGCCCACGCGGCCTCGTGCCCGGCGTGTGCCGCCGAAGCGACGTTCGCAGACGACGATGCTGGACTCGCAGACACTCTGTCGTGCCTAAACGCGACCCCGTGCCCGCCTTCCGTCGTCGCCGCGGCCCTCGCTGCGGCGCGCTCCGAACCAGCGCGGCGAACGCTCGCCGCCGACCGACCGGCAGCCGACCGGACGGTCGCCCTGCAGACACGCCGGCCCGTATGGCGCGCAACGGCCGCTGTTGCGCTCCTGGCCGCCGCAGTTGTGGCCGTGTTTGTCGCACAGCCGGACGTCCCCGCCGGCCCGCTCGTCGCCGAGGTCCCTGCTTTCACTACTCCCATCGTCGCACCGCCAGAGCCCTCCCCGGAGCCCACGCGTCTCGCGGAGGTACCTGCGCGCCCGTCGCGTGCCGTTCGAGGGTCAGCCCCGCGCCGAGCGCCGATTCCTGAGTCCCTTCCGCCTGTGGCGAACGCCCCGGTGACGCCGGGCTCCACCAATGCGGCTCTGCCGGAGCCCCTCGTCGCAGAGGCGACACCGGCCGACAGCCTCGCGGCACGCGAAAGCCTCGCCCTCGCCTTCGGCATCGTCGCCCGCGCCCAGCGAGCTGCCGACGCCGCCGTATCGGACGAACTGCGGCGCGTCTCGACGGCACTCGCCCCTACCCGACTTCTCTAACCCGACACTCCCAATGACACGCTTTCTGTTGGCACTCGCCCTGAGCGCCCTCTTCCTCCCCACCGCGCGCGCCCAGCCGGCCTCCGCCTTCGACGCCGCGTCGCTGGACGCCCTGTTCGACCACGCCCCAAAGGTCGAGGTCAACCTTCACGGCGCGCTCCTGCGCCTCGCGGCCTCCGCCTCGGAGGACGACGAGGACGCGAGCGCCATGCTCCGCGGGCTCCGCTCGATCGTCGTCCGCGTCTACTCACTCGCCGCGGCGCGCGACGGCCTCACGGACCGCCTGACGTCGCTCGGGTCGTCCCTCGAAGGGTCCGGCTGGACCACGCTCGTCCGCGTCCGCCCCGACGACGAGGACGGCGACGACGTGTGGGTCTACGTCCGCGAGGCCGGCGACGTGTTCGACGGCATGGCCGTGATGTCGCTGGACCACGACGGCGGCGACGCCTCGTTCGTGCTCATCGACGGGCCGATCGACCCGTCGCAGGTGGGCCACCTCGGAAGCCGCTTCGGCGGGGTCGACATCGAGGCGCAGGACGCCGCCGAGGAGGCGATGCAGGAGGCGCATGAGGACATGGAAGAGGCGCACGAGGAGATGGAGGCCCTGCAGGACTCGATGCAGGTCACCATGGACGAGGCGATGGAGGAGGCTCGTGTGGAGATGGAAGCCGCGCGGGTGGAGATGGAGGCCGCGCGGGAGCGGATGGAGCGCGCTCGCCGCGACGCCGTGGACCGGGCACAAGAGGAGGCCCGCGCCGCCAAGCCGGAGCGCGGCCAGGCCGGGCGCAAGCCATGACCCGCCGGTTCCTCACACTCGCCCTGCTCGTGCTCGTGCTGCCGGGCTGCATGTCCGCCGAGCTGGCCCGCGTCCACCGCGACCTCGCCCGCGACCTTCCCGCGGGCCGGCTGTCCGGCGGGCACGCCCTCGCCTTCGGGCCTCTGACGCTCGGTCTCGCCCGTGGCGTCGTCGGGTCCGACGATCCCGCGACAGCCGCCGCGCTGCGCCACGTCCGCGGGGTCGCGGTGGGCACGTACGCCATCGGCGGACCGCTCGGCACCGCAGACCTCGCGCTTCCGCGAGCGATGGAGCGCATCACGGACCGGGGCTGGGCGCCCGTCGTCGTCTCCCGCGACGACTCGACGGCGACGTTCGTCTTTGCCCGGCAGCCCGGCGACGTGCTCCGCGACCTGCTCGTGGTCTCGTTTGACGACGGCGAGCTGACGCTCGTCCGCCTCAGCGGCCGCCTCGACGCCGCCGTGCTGGAGGCCCTGCAGAGCGACGACCGGTCTCTGCTCGGGCCGCTTCACACCGCACTCGGACGCCCGGCTCCGGACGTCAACGGGTGACGACTGCGCGGACCGTGGCCACGTTGCTACCGGAGCGGACGCGAACGACGTAGACGCCGGCTGGCAGCGCCAAGGCGTCCCACGAAACGTTGATGCTCCCGCCCACTCGCGCCTCGTGCGCGCCGAGGTCGGCGACACGTCGCCCGAGCAGGTCGAACACCGAGACGCTCGCCGAGGCGTCCGAGAGGCCGTCCACTCGGACGGTGCGGAGGCCGCGGGCGGGGTTCGGGACCGTCGTCACGGCGAGGCGCGCGGCGGCAGGGAGAGCGGGCGTCTCGGAGGCGACGCCGAACGAGCGCGTCTGGAACAGTCCGGCATCGGTCCCGACGCCAAGCCACGGGCCGAACGCGTCGTCGGTGGCCAGGACGGCGTAGACCGTGCGGCCATCGAGGCCTGCCCCGTAGCGCGCCCACGCGCCGGCGGCGTTGCGAAGGAAGAGGCCGTCGTCGGTGCCGGCGAGGAGTCCGGCGGGGGCGGTGTAGAGGGTGTAGACGGTCCGGTCTGCGAGGCCGTCCGCCTGCCACGGCTGGCCGGGCGTGCGGGCGAACACGCCGCCGCTCGTCCCGGCGAGGTCGAGACGTGCGGGACCTGCGCCGATGACATCAAACGCGTAGACGTTGCGGGCCGTCATCCCGGCGTCGTCGGGGGTCCACGTCTCGCCCGCGTCGTCCGAGCGAAAGAGGCGGGCCGCCGGGGCCGGGCTCGACGAGCCAAATTGCCAGACGTTGTCGATGCTTCCGGCATACAGGGTTTCTTCGCCGAGACGGCCGACCGCCCCGATGTCGTTAGCCTCAAGCTTGAGCTCGGGATATCCGTCCTGAGGGGTGACAAACAGGCCCGAGCGCCCGTACTGGTTCGAGGCCGTGACGACGCGCGGCCCTACGGCGACGGCGGACGCCGTCGGCAGGTCCGACAGAGCGTACGGTGCCGAACCGCCGAGCGGAAGCGCATTCGGATAGCTCAGACCGCCACTTCCGAGAAACGGTGGATTGGGGATCTGCTGCCCCGGCGCCAACGCGATCAGGATGTCGGGCGACACGGGGACGAACGCTCGGACGAGGCCCAGAGGAAGCCGGACGCGCAGACCCACGTCCAACTCGTACACCGCCCCGTCAGACGGCACGAGAGGCCGGTTCTCGAAGACCCCGAGCGCCTGGACCCGGGACGGCACGAACCCCACCGGCTCGAGACGCCCGTCTCGGACGGTGTACAGGCCCGACGGGGGCGTGAACTCGCACGGCGGGTCGAAGCAGGAGCCGTACAGCGGCCGCGTCCCGAACACGACCGTGGAGCCCGCAATCGCGATTTCGGAGATGCTGATGCCGGGCTCGTTGACGTCGGGCTCCGAGACCGGGCGGCCGGCCGCGTCGATGGCGACCCCGCCCCGCTCGCCGCCGCCGCGCAGGAGCGCGGCGGCGGCGGTGGGCCCCTGCTCGAAGAGGCCGCCGGGCGTGACGATGCTCAGGCAGACATCGCCGGTGATCGTCGCGAAGTAGGCCGTGCCGTCCGGCGCGACGGCGACGTCCTGCGGGTAGCCGGTGCCGAGCGACCGGGTCCACGTCGCGCCGGCGTCGCGCGAGCGATAGAACGCGGCCTGCGTGTAGTAGCCGGAGCAGGACGGCTCGTAGGCCGCGACGGCGACCGTGCCGTCGGCCGCGTCGAGACGCGCCAGCCGGGCGCCGCGCGCCGCGCCCGGGCGCGTCGTCGGCTGCCACTCGGCGAGGTCGCCGAGACGGTAGACGGCCGGCGCGGTGAGCGCGTAGACGGTCTCGGCGACCGCGAGGTCAAGGATGGACTGCCCGTCGAGGCCGAACGGCGTCCACGTCGCGCCGCCGTTGGTCGAGAGGCGGACGCCGTCGGGGAACGCGCCGTAGAGCGCGCTCACGGAGCCCGCGATGCGCGTCGGGGCGACCGTCTCTGAGACGACCGTCCACGTCCGGCCGCCGTCGCGCGTCACGCCGAGGCGCGGGCCGACGCGGGCGAAGATGCGGCCGTCGGGCGCCGACCCGACGAGCGCGTGGTTGCGAGTCCACGGGCCGCCGGCCGGCCGGAACGACTGCGCCGCGACGGGCGATACCAACAGAAGGGCAAGTGCGAGCGGAGCAAGGCGCATCGGCGTGCGGGCAGGTTGCCGCAAGAGTAAGGCGCTCGCCGGACGCGTCCAACCCGAGGGCCGCTGCGCCGTTACTTCCGGAGCCGGCCTTCCGAGACGCTCGCGTAGCCCTCGTGGCTCGCCGCGTACACGACGGCGTCGCCATCGCGGGTGAGCGTGACCGTCCCGGACGGGATGCAGAGGTCGGGGCGGGTCGTGATCTCCTCTCGGAACCGGGCCCCGCCGGACACCGGGCCGAGGTAGGTCAGCGTCCCGCCGCACCCGATCGAGGGGTACGCCACGGCCGCGATCGCGCCGGCCCCGACGTCGACGCGGACCGTCCACCGGCTGTCGGGCGTAGCCGAGCGGTCGCCTTCGTCCCACTGTTCCGCCTCACCGGACCACGAGCCGTGCAGAGCGGCCGGCGGTCCTGGCGTGCTCGAACGGATACCCGAGCACCCGGCGAGGACGAAGACGAGCGCGAAGGCGGCGAGTCGGTGCGACATGGACGGAGCGGTGAGTGTACGCCGGGACGCTAAAACGCCAACACGCGCTCGATGCCGGCGTCGAGGCGCGCCCGGGCGGAATAGACGTCGGCTTCGATCTGCTTCGAGAACGCGATCGGCAGGTCATCCGCGGCGATCCGGACCGGCGGCGCGTCGAGGTGGACGAACGCGGCTTCGGCCACTTCGGCGGCGACCTCGGCCCCGAATCCGCCGGTCCGCGACGCCTCGTGAAGCACGAGGAGCCGGCTCGTCTTGCGAACACTCGCCAGGACGGCCGCGCGGTCGTAGGGCACGAGCGTCCGCAGGTCGACGACCTCGATCTCGGCACCGCGCGCGGCGAACGTCTCGGCCGCGGCGAGCGCCCACGAGACGCCCACGCCCCACGTGACGAGCGTCAGGTCGCGGCCCTCGCGGTGGACGCGCGCCTCGCCGAGCGGGATCGCGTAGTCGCCCTCCGGGACGAGCCCCTTCAGGCCGCGGTAGAGCGCCTTGTGCTCGAAGAAGAGGACCGGGTTCGGGTCGTCGATCGCGGCGCGGAGCAGCCCTTTGGCGTCCTCCGGCGTGCCCGGCACGACCACCTTGAGGCCCGGCACGTGGCAGAACCACGCCTCCGGGCTCTGGCTGTGGAACGGGCCGGCTCCGATGCCGCCGCCGAACGGCGCGCGGACGGTCACGTTGACCGGCTGCCCCCAGCGGTAATGGGTCGCGGCGAGGTTGTTGACGATCTGGTTGAAGCCGCACGTGATGAAGTCCGCGTACTGCAT
>JANPJI010000721.1:0-1619 GCA_031425425.1 Rubricoccaceae bacterium | reverse complement strand
GCGCACTACACCGAGGGCCTCCGCGTGTTCGACATCTCCACGCCGGCCGCGCCGGTCGAGGTCGCGTTCTACGACACGTACACGGGCGGCGGCTACGGCTACAACGGCGCGTGGGCGGTGTACCCGTGGCTGCCGTCGGGCAGGATCCTCGTGTCGGACCGCACGGGCGGCATCTCGGTCGTGCGGCTCACCGGTGGCGTCGCCGCGGAGCCCGATGCGCCTGCCGCGCCGAACGAGGTAACGGTCGGGCCGAACCCGGTCCGCGGCTGGAGCACGGTCCGCTACACGCTCGGCGCGGCGTCCGACGTGCGCGTGTCGGTAGCGGACGTGCTCGGGCGCGAGGTGGCCGTGGTGGCGTCGGGCACGCGCGCCGCGGGCAGCCACGCCGAGGCGCTCGACGGGCGCGGGCTGGCTCCGGGCACGTACGTCGTCCACGTCGCCGTGGCCGGTCAGGCCGAACGGATCGCCCTGGTGACGGTCGTGCGGTGACGGCCCGAAGGCGGCGCGCCCGACGTGCCGCTTGCGCTCGGCGGTGCAGTGCCGCCGCGCGAAGAACGGCCTACCTTGGCGGCATGCCACCGCTCCGCTCATGCGCCAGATCGTCCTCGCCGCCGTCCTCCTCGCCGCCGCGCCCGCCTCGGCCCAGGCCGGCCCGTTTCTGTCGGACGTCGTACCCACCGCGAGCGACGCGTCCGGCGCGTTCCGCGGCGGAAGTCTGAACGCGGAGCTCATCGGGAATTACGACGCCCGCGCCAGCTACGCCGACGTGTGGGGCTACGCCGCGCCGAACGGACGCGAGTACGCCCTCGGCGCGCTCCAGACCCAGGGGCTCGTCGTGGTCGACGTGACGGCCGTGCCGCCGGTCGAGGTCGGGTTCGTCCCGCTCTCGGCGGGCACGAGCGACTCCAAGGAGGTCGAGACGTACGGCCAGTACGCGTATGTCGTCAACGAGCGCGGGCCGATGCAGATCGTGAGCCTCGCCGACCCGACGCGGCCCGTCGTCGTGGGGCAGCTCCAGACGCAGCCGGGCGTCTCGCAGGGCGGGCAGCACACGCACGCCATCGTCGGCGACCGGCTGTACGTCCACGGCGGGCGCCAGCCGGGCGGCATCCGCGTGTACTCGCTCGCCAACCCCGTCGCGCCCACTCTCCTCGGCCGGTACGAGCCGTTCTACGTCCACGACATCGGCGTGAGCGGCACGACGCTTTACGCAGCGGCCATCTACGGCGAGGGCATCGACATCGTCGACGCGTCGAACCCGGCCGCGATGACGCGGCGCGCCCTCTTCAACTACCCCGGCTCGGGCGCGCACAACGTCTGCCTCACGACGGACGGCCGCTACGCGTATGTCGGCGACGAGATCGGGACGAGCGGCAAGTGGACGCGCATCTTCGACGTACAGGACCCCGACAACGTCGAGATGGTCGGCGAGATCATCGTCGACGGAGCCGCGGTGGTCCACAACTGCTACGTCCGCGGCGACCGCCTCTTCCTGGCGCACTACACCGAGGGCCTCCGCGTGTTCGACATCTCCACGCCGGCCGCGCCGGTCGAGGTCGCGTTCTACGACACGTACGCGCCGGCGGGCTACGGCTACAACGGCGCGTGGGCCGTCTACC
>JANPJI010000720.1:0-6289 GCA_031425425.1 Rubricoccaceae bacterium | reverse complement strand
CGCCCGACGAGCGCCCGCACCATGCCCCGAACGTAGGTCCGGTCTGCGCTCCCCTCCAGTCCGTGGGCGAGGAGGACGACGCGGCGCGAGGCGGGCGCGGCGTCGACCCGGTCGAGGTCGAGCGCGTCGCCGTCGGGCAGGGCGATCGTCTCGCGGCGGTAGGCGGCGGGCGGGACGCGGCGGAACTGGGACGCCCAGACCGTCTGCCCGTGGCCGCTCCGGAGGCGGCGCGGCGGACGGTACGGCGGGAGATCGACGGCCACGGCGCTAGCCGAACAGGACGTCTTCGAGGCGGCGGAGCGTCTGCGCCTCGCGGTCGAGGCGCGCCTCGGGGCGCTCGTCAGCCACGCGCTCGTCGGCCGGTCGCGGTTCGAGCGCCTCGGCGACGACGCTGTCCTCGGGTTCTGCGGCGAGAGGGGCAGACGGAGCCGCGGCGTCGCGGGCACGCTCGGCGGCGAGCTCCTCGCGGAGCAGGTCCTGGAACGGCTCCTGCGCGCGCGCGAACATGACGTGCGGCTCCTCGACGGGCGCGCCGGCCGCCTCGCGCTCGCGGTACAGCCGCAGGCACCCGTTCCAGAGCGCCCGCCGGAGGCCCCACTTGTCGACGGAGTACGACGAGGCGCGGCGCTGGCCCGAAGCGTCGATCCAGTTCAGCTGGACGTAGAGCTTGGGCCGCCGGCCCTCCTCCTTCTCGCGGACCGACAGGCCGACCACGCCCGTGTTGGACCACGCGCGGCGCGGGAGCGCGTCGGACTCGGGGAGGCTCGCGAGAAGCCGGTCGCGGTAGGCGATGGCCGCGGCGAGCGCGCCCTCGGCCGACTCGTGGCGGGCATCGGCGAAGAACTTGGACTCGCGCGTGCCCGCCCGCCGCGCGCGGACCTGCCAGCCGTGCGTCGGGTGCCGCTTCGGGTACCGCGCCGACGGCTCGATGTCGATCCGCGTCACGTGGTGCCGGTCGACGGAGTCGTCCGCTTCCACCGCGACGATCGGCGTGCCGGCCGTCATGCCGTCGCCAGAGAGGCCGTCGTCTGCGACAGGAGAAGTGGGATCGTCGGGGCGCGCGTCGGCCGCGCCGGGGGTCGCAAGGGGCATCGGTCGGGGGTGGGGCGACTCGGGGGCGCCGGGCGGCGCGCGTGGAACAGGCGGACAACGCCCGGACGGACAACGGCTAGGCCATCGGCACAGGAGCGACGGCCTCGACGCGCGAGACCTCGGGGACGGCCCGCTTGATGGCCTGCTCGATGCCGGCCCGGAGCGTCATCATGCTCATCGGGCACGTCCCGCAGGCCCCGAGCAATTCGAGCTCGACGACCATCTCGTCCGTGACGGTCCGCAGGCGGACGCTGCCGCCGTCGGCCATGAGGTACGGCCGGATCGAGTCGAGCGTCTCCTCGATGCGGTTCAGGAACGCGGGGTCCGTGGGGTTCGGCGCGGCGTCGACCATGTCCTCCGTGTGGGTGTGCGGGAAGGTAGCGCCGCCGGGGCCGTGGGAATGCGGTACAGGCGGTGAGGGATGGGCAGATTCGGTCGCCCAGCATGCGCCCCCGGCGTCACCGGTACAGGATCTCGACGGGCGGGGCCTTGGGCTCGTCGGCGCGGCGGTCGAGTTCCGCGGCGACGCGCTCGGCGAGCACCTCGAACACACGGGCCACGGCCCCGTCGGGCTCGCGGAGGAAGACCGGCAGGCCGGCGTCGCCCGCCTCGCGGGCCGCCTGTTCGAGCGGGACCTCGGCGAGCACCGGCACGCCGATCTCCTCGGCGAGGCGCCGCCCGCCGCCCTCGCCGAAGAGGTGGTAGCGGCGGTCCGGGAGGTCCGGCGGCGAGAACCACGCCATGTTCTCGACGATACCGAGAACCGGCACGTTCACCTGCCCGAACATCGCGACCGCCTTGCGGGCGTCGGCCACCGCGACTGGCTGCGGCGTGGTCACGATGACGGCCCCGGCGAGCGGGACCGTCTGGACGATCGTGAGCTGGATGTCGCCCGTGCCCGGCGGGAGATCCAGGATGAGCACGTCGAGCGCGCCCCACGCGGCCTGGCTCAGGAACTGACGGATTGCGGACGACACCATCGGCCCGCGCCAGATGACGGCGTTGCGGTCGTCCATCAGGAAGCCCATCGACAGCAACGAGACGCCGTAGCGGACGAGCGGGACGACCTCGCGGGCCTCGTTCACGCGCGGCTTCTCGTCCGAGGGGACGCCGAACATGAGCGGGACGGACGGGCCGTAGATGTCGGCGTCGAGGAGGCCCACACGGAGGCCGCGCGCGGCGAGCGCCACGGCGAGGTTGGCCGAGACGGTGCTCTTGCCCACGCCGCCCTTCCCACTCGCGACGGCGACGATGTGGGTGACGGCGGAGACGCCGGAGGCAGCGGGAACGGACGGGTCGGACATGGGACGGCGGATGCAGACGGGTGGGGATCGCTCGATTCAGAATGCGGACAGCGTCGCGTCTTCCGCTGCGCTCAGGGCGAGGCCGTGGCGAAGGCCGCCGCGCGTGACGACGTACGCCGAGGCGCCGAGGGCACCGAGGACGGTCCGCAGGATGAGCACGGACGTCGCGACGAGGTCCTCGCGGCCCGCGAACGACGCGGGGTCGATCGCGAGCGCCTCGGCGGGCGTGAGCCCGAGGAGCCGCTCGGACCACACAGCGACGACGGGCAGGGGCACGTGCGGCGGGGGTACGCCCTCGGCCGTGTCGAACCCGGCGACGTGCGCCAGCAAGCGAGCGACGCTGCCCGTCGCCACGACCGGCGCGCCGGCCGCGACAGCCGCGGCGACGGCGGGCGGGACGGCCGCAACGGCCCGGAGCACGTCGGCCCGCGCCGCGGCGACGGCCTCAACCGGGGGCGGGCGCACGGCGAAGTGGCGCTCGGTGAGGCGCACGCTGCCCACGTCGAGGCTCGTCCGCGACGAGACGCCGGCTGCGCGGGTGCCGAGCGCGACCTCGGTCGAGCCCCCGCCGACGTCGACCACGACGACCGGACCGGACGGCCCGCCGACCCACCGGGCGACGGCCCCGCGGAAGCTCAGCGCCGCCTCGGCCTCGCCGGAGAGAATGCGGTAGTCGAGCCCGAGGTCGTCGCGGACGCGGTCGGCGAGCACGCCCACGTTCGCGGCGTCGCGGCTGGCGCTCGTCGCGCCGATGACGGTCCGCGCAGCGCCGAGACGCATGCCGGTCTCGGCGGCGGCGCGGAGCGCGGCCATCGCCCGCTCGATGGCCTCCGGCGCGAGCCGCTTCGAGGCGTCGACGCCCTGGCCGAGGCGCGCGAACCGCTCCTCATCGGCCACGACGGACAGGCCCGCGGCGGTCACGTCGGCGACGACGCTCTGGACGGTGTTGGTGCCGATGTCGATGGCGCAGACGCGCATGGGCTCAGGCGGTGGCGGCGGCCGTGAACGCCCCTGCCCACCACTCGTTCTCGGTCGCCTCGTCGGCGAGCGCGAGGCCAGACGCCGCGGCGGCGGCGATCATCACGACGCGCTCGGACTGGAGGATGCCTGCGACGATGAGCCGCCCACCGGGCGCGAGGTGCGCGGCGAGGTCTGGCATCATCGGCACGAGGATCACGCGGAGGATGTTGGCGAGGACAAGGTCGAAGCCGGTCTCGGGGACCTCTTCGATGGAGCCGAGGCGGTTCTCGAACCGGTCCGCGACGCCGTTCAGCGCGGCGTTCTCGCGCGCGTTCTCGACCGACCACGGGTCGATGTCGACGCCCACGGCCGAGGCCGCGCCGGTGGTGAGCGCAGCGAGCGCGAGGACGCCCGTCCCGGCCCCGACGTCCAGCACGCGCGCGCCGGCCGGGACGCGCCCGGCGATCAGGCCGAGCGCGAGGCGCGTGCTCTCGTGGTAGCCCGTCCCGAACGCCATCTTGGGGTCGATCCGCAGGACCGTGAGCGCGGCGAGGTCCGGCGGGAGGTCCGCCCACGTCGGGGCGACGACGAACGGGCCGACGCGCGTCGGCTGGATGGTGGCCTCCCAGGCCGCGTTCCAGTTCTGGTCCGGGACCGTCGTCTCGGTCGCGGCGAGCGCGCTGAGTCCGGCCGCGCCGAGCGCCTCGGCGACAGCGTCGCGGTCCACGGTCCCGACGGGCGCGTAGGCGACGAGCGCCGCGGGGGCGTCCTCAAACGCGTCGAAGCCGGCCGCGGCGAGCCGCGCGACGAGCGCCTCGCGGGCCTCGGGCGGGGCGGTGACGGCGAGGCGGAGCGTGTCGGGCACGGGATCTGCGGCGGGTGGACGGGAAGTTCTGGAACGCACGAGCGCCGGGCGGCAAGAACGCGCGCGGAAATGTGCCGCCGCCGGTGGTCTGTCCGTCGTGCACTTCTGGTCTTTGGCCGTGCTACAGCTCGACCTCCTCGCCGCCGAGGCGCTCGATGCGGAGGCCCCACGCGTCCGGCTCGTCCGGCGCGCCGCCCTCGAAGTCGCCGAAGGCGTGGCGGCCATCCGTGACAGCGTGGGCCGTGTACATGCTGGGGTCGAGCGTGAGCACGCCGTCGAAGACGCGGTTCTTAGGCGACCCGCCGGCGGGCTCCGTGTTGGCGCGCGTCATCTCCCAGACCCGCTCACCGCGAACGTTCTCGATCCACGCGTAATCGAGGCGCTCGCCCGGCAGCAGTTCGCCCACGGCGACGACGTGGACGCGCGCCTCTTCGGTGAGCATGAAGGCCTCCATGCGGCGCTGGTCGTTGCCGAGGCGGACGATCGAAACGAGAGTCTCGGCAGGCCTGGCTGCGCCGAGCGGCTCGCGGCGGTTCGGGCCACGGCCGCCGTCGAGGTCGCCGAGGTCGCGCACCGGGCCTCGTCGCTGGACGGTCGAGGCGTCGAACGCGGGGTCGAGGGCAACCAGGACCGCGCCCCACAGGCTCTCGTCGTCGGGGGCGTCGCCCGAGGACCAGTCGTCCTCGCAGTCGTGCGAGCCGTCGGTGCGGTAGCGGAGCGTGTAGGTGCCGGCGGCGAGGGAGAACGGGGCGGTCGCGCGGCGGTTGCGGTCGAGGCCACCGCCGGGCTCGGTGTTGCCGCGGTCCATCTCCCACAGCACGCGGCCGTCGCGGAGGAGCGTCGCGTAGTCGTAGGCGTCGCCGTCGATCTCGCCCTGCGCGACGAGCAGCGCCTCGACGGGCGCGGCGAGCGTGAACGAGACCTCCTGCTGCTGGTCCGTGCCGACGCACCGCATCTCGGCGATGACGGGGAAGCCCCCGCCGGCGACCTGCGCCGCGAGCGCGGCCGGGTCCAGCACGGCGACGGCCGCGGCGTCACTGCCGAGGCGCCGGATCTGGAGGCCCCACATCCACGGTGCCCACGGCGGGTTGGCGGTCCACTCGCCCGCCGCGTGCGTGCCGTCGGTGTGGGCCGAGGCGCGGTAGAGGCCCGGCGCGAGGCGGAGGCGGGTACGGACCCGGCGGTTCTTGACGGACCCGCCGGCCCACGACGAGCTGTCTCCGCGGAAGGCCCACACGGTGTCCGGGACCGCGCCGAGGCGGACGAGCGCGGCGCTGTCGGCGACGACGCCGCCGGCCGCTTCGAGGACGGCATTGAGGGAGACCTCGGCCGGGGCCGTCACGCGGATCAGCGCCGCGGGGCTCGCGCCGTTCCCCAGCGCCCCCGTGGACCAGACGAGGTCGGGGCTGGGCGCGGCGTCGCCGGGGTCGTCGTCGAGCGGCTCGGCGAGCGCGCGGTCGGCGGTGGTCGCGGCGGTCACGCGGAGGTGCCAGCGACCGGCCTCGCCCTGCCACGCGCGCCCGCCGCGCGAGAGCGCCTCACGCATTCGCCCGCCGAACGACGGCGCGGCCGACGCGGGGCGCGCAGCTGCGGCGCGCGCGAGCGGGTCCCCGTAGCTCGCGAAGTACGCGTCGTACGTGCCCGCCTCGAACCGGAGCGTGTCGCGGACGGCCGACACGAACCCGCGAGCGGGCCGGCGGCCCGGCCGCTGCCGCCACACCACCGCCCCGTCGGACCGGCGCACGATCCAGCCGAGAGCCGCCAGGGCCGTGTCCGGGCGCTCTTCGAGCGAGCCCGCCGCGTCGACGGCGAGGCGCGCCGCGGCGGTCACCACGAACGCCTCGTGGGCGAGCGCCTCGGCGTGGAGCCCGTCGAGCGAGACCAGGGCACCGCCGCGGCCATCGGCCGCGAGGCGCCACAGGCCGACGGCGGCCGCAACCGCGAGCGCAGCGAGGAGGAGGCGGGAGAAGACGCGTCGCACGAAACCGGGGGGAAGGACGGACGAACTACGGGCATCGGGGCGGCCGAGTTGCCCGGATATATTCGCACCGCCGGCACGCCTGCCGGC
>JANPJI010000719.1:0-4307 GCA_031425425.1 Rubricoccaceae bacterium | reverse complement strand
GTCCGACGCGTCCGAGTCCGTCGAGACGACGGCGTTCATCACGCCCGCGTCGCGGACGTGCCGCACGAGGCGCCGCGTGTCCACGCCCGTGATGCCGACGAGGCCGTGGCGCGCCATGTAGGCGTCCAGCGTCTCCTCCATCGCCGCGTTCGACGGGTGCCGCGCGAAGGCCCGCACGATGAGGCCGGCGACGTGCGGCCGGTCCGCCTCGGTCGCCGCCTCGAAGGCCCCGTAGTTGCCGATGTGCGGGTACGTCATCATCATGAGCTGGCCGGCGTAGCTCGGGTCCGTGAGGATCTCCTGGTAGCCGCTCATCGACGTGTTGAAGCACAGCTCGCCGAGCGCCTCGCCGGGCGCGCCGACGGCCGTCCCGGCGACGACCGTTCCGTCTTCGAGGGCGAGGCGGGCCGGGCGGGCCTGTTCCATCTCAGTCATGGCCGGGGAGCGAGGGTGCGGGGCACGGGCGGAACACAAAAAAAGCCCCCCGGAAACGGGAAGCTCGTCGGCCGGGGCGCGGCAGCGGGGAGGTCGGGGAACGGCCGAGGGTCGGGCATCGGGGGTGCGGGGCGACGCCGGGAAGCTAGCGCCGCCCGACCCCTCCCGGCACTCCGGCGCGGGCACGGAGCCGGATTCACCGCTCGTTCGGACTCGGGGTCGGACACGGCGCGCACCGCCGACGAGACGCTGCCGGCGTCCGGGCGCGGCGTTCCGACTGTCGCCGCCGCACCGTGCGGCGTAACCTCGATGGCCTCCCTCCCGCTCCGTGCTCGCGTCCCACGACCCTGCCCGCATCCGCGCCGTCCAGCGCCGCCTCGCCGCTGCGCTCGGGGCGAGCACGGCGCTCCACGTGGCCGTCGCGGCGCTCTGGCTCGCGATGCGCCCGGACGGTGCCCCGCCGCCCACGCTGCCCATCATCGAGTACGCCGTGAGCGACGTCGTGGCGGTCCCCGAGGTCGCGGTGCTCCCGGACGCGGTGTTCGACGACCAGCCCAACGCCGGCGCGCCGGCAGGGGGCGGCGCAGTCCTTCCGGACGACACGCCGCCGCCCGCAGCGGGAGCCGCCGCCGCCATCGTGCCCGCCGTCCCGGCCGCGGCGTCGGACGCGCTGAGCCGTGCCGGGGTCGCGCGCCCGACGGCTCCGAGCGTCGCGTTGGCCCGCCCGGCACCCGTCCCGGCCGTGCCGGGCGCACCGATGTCGGGTCCGCCTGCGATTGGCGCACCGGGCGGGACGGGGAGCGCGCCGGGCGGCGCGTCGGTCGGGAGTGGACCCGGCTCGGGGGGTGGGGCCGGTGGCGGGCCGGGAGGCACGGGCGGTGGCGGCGACGGGGGCACGGGGCGCCTCGTCGAGCGGCCCGAGCAGAGCCCGCGCGTGGACCGCGTCGCGCTGCCGTCGTACCCCGATGCCGCGCGGCGGGCGGGCGTCGGCGCGCGCGTCCGCGTCCGCGTCCTCGTCGGGTCCGGCGGCGAGGTCGTCGGGGTCGAGGTGGTGGAGCGGACGCTCGTGGAGCGCCGCGGGCGCGAGCGGTCCGTCGCCGCGCTCCCGTTCGGGCTGGAGGAGTCGTTCGTCGAGGCGGCGCGGCGGTCGCGGTTCCGCGCCGCGCGCGACGACGGGGCCACGGTCCGCGCCTACGCCGTGATCACGCTGAGCGTCGGGACCGAAGGGTAGAGCCGGCGCGCGCGTCGGAACGGCCGCGGCGCAGAGCGGGTGGCGCGCGCCCGGCCTTCCTACCTTGCCCGACGCCACTCTGCCGCCATGACGCCCGACCTCTCCCTCGACCGCGACACCATCCTCGCCTGGCCCAAGGCCGAGCTCCACGTCCACCTCGACGGCTCGCTGCGCCTCGGGACGCTCCTCGACCTCGCGCGCGCTCAGGGCAAGGACGACCTCCTGCCCGCCAACACCGAGGCTGGCCTCGCCGAGGCGCTGCGCAAGATCGACGGCTCGGCCTCGCTCGAGGAGTACCTCGCGTGGTTCGGCTACTCGATCCCGCTCATGCAGACCCGCGACGCACTCTACCGGATCGCGTACGAGCTCGCCGAGGACGCCGCGAACGAGAACGTCCGCTACATCGAGGTCCGTTACGGGCCGATCCTGCACACCGAGGCCGGCCTCACGATGTGGCAGGTCAACGACGCCGTCCTCGCCGGGCTCGCCGACGCGAGCAAGAAGTACGGCATCCGGACCGGCGTGATCGTGTGCGGCCTCCGCGACCGCTTCGAGAGCGCCTCGCTGGCGCAGGCCGAGCTGGCCGTGGCCTACCGCGACCGCGGTGTGCTCGGGTTCGACCTCGCCGGCGGCGAGTCCGGCAACCCGGCCGAGATGCACGGCTCGGCGTTCTACACCGCTAGAAAGCACCTGCTCAACATCACCGTCCACGCGGGCGAGAGCTTCGGGCCGGCCTCGATCCGGCAGGCGCTCTTCAAGTGCGGCGCGCACCGCATCGGCCACGGCGTGACGCTCGGGCAGGACCCGGACCTGCTGCGCTACTTCGTCGACCGCCAGATCCCGCTCGAAGTGTGCCCGACGTCGAACGTCCAGACGCACGTCGTGGCGTCCTACGAGGCGCACCCGGTCGCGGAGTACGTCCGCGCCGGCGTGCCGGTGACGATCTCGACCGACAACCGGCTCTTCTCGCACACGACGGTCACGGACGAGCTGTGGATCGCGCACACGCGCTGCGGCATCCCGGCGGCCGCGCTCCGCGAGATCGTGCTCAACGGCTTCCGCCACGCCTTCCTGCCGTACCGCGAGAAGTGCGACCTCCTGGCCGAGGTCGAGCCGCTCGTGGCCCTGCCCGAGACCGCGTGAGCCTCCCCGCTGCGTCCGAGACGGTCGTCGTCCACCCGGCGGCGGCCCTCGCCGGGACGGTCGTGCTGCCCGCCGACAAGTCGGTCGCGCACCGCGCCGCGATCCTGGCGGCGCTCGCGCCGGGGCGCTCCGAGATCGTCGGCTTCTCGGACGCCGCGGACCCGCAGTCGACGCTCGCGTGCCTGCGCGCGCTCGGCGTCGAGATCACGGCGGGTGAACCTGCCGGTTCGGGCCAGCCTCCGCGCCTCGTCGTCACGGGCGGGACGCTGCGCCAGCCAGCCGGGCCGCTGGACTGCGGCAACTCGGGCACGACGATGCGCCTGCTCATGGGCGTCCTCGCCGGGCAGCCGTTCGAGTCCGTCCTCACCGGCGACGCGTCGCTCTCGGGCCGGCCGATGGAGCGCGTCGCCGAGCCGCTCCGCCTTATGGGCGCACGCGTCGACCTCACCGACGGACACGCGCCGGTGCGCCTCGGCGGCAGTCGGCTCGCAGGGATCTCGTACCGGCTGCCCGTCGCGTCGGCGCAGGTCAAGAGCGCCGTGTTGCTCGCCGGTCTGTTCGCAGACGGCACGACCTCAATCGCCGAACCTGTTGCGACACGGGATCATACGGAACGAATGCTCGAGTTGTCGGTGATGACACTCGGTGGCGAGCGGGCCGTCTCGGTCGAGGGCGGTGCGCGGCCCGCCGCACGAATCTGGGTCGTCCCCCGCGACGTCTCGGCCGCCGCGTTCTTCCTCGTCGCCGGGAGCATCGCCGAGGCGAGCGTGGTTCAGATGAACGCCGTCGGCCTGAACCCGTCGCGGAGCGCGGTCGTGGACGTTCTGCGGGCGATGGGCGCGCGGATCGTCGCCAGCAACGAGCGTGAGCGCGGCGGCGAGCCCATCGCCGACCTCCGCGTCGAGGCACCCGGCGGGCTCACGGCGGTCGACATCGGGGGGGCGGTCGTGCCCAACCTCATCGACGAGATCCCCGTCCTCGCCGTCGCGGCGGCGTTCGCGCAGGGCCGGACGACCATCCGCGACGCGGCCGAGCTGCGCGTCAAGGAGTCCGACCGGATCGCGGCCACGGCCGCTTTCCTGCGTGCGATGGGCGCGGCCGTCGAGGAGCGCCCCGACGGACTTGTGATCGACGGCGGACGCCCGCTCCACGGGGCCACCGTCGACGCGCGCGGGGACCACCGGATCGCACTGGCCGCGGCCATTGCGGCGCTCGGGGCGAGCAGCCCGACCACGATCGTCGGGGCAGAGGCGGCGGCCGTCTCGTTCCCTGGATTCTGGGACGCCCTGGAGGGGGTCGCCGCCGGCTCCGTCGAGCGCGCCTGACGTCTGCGCGCGTCGCCCCGAGGAGCGGTGCCCTAGGCTCTGTTTGGAAACTCGGTTGCGCGCGTTCTCTCAAGAATCGTCATTCCCGCGAAGGCGGGAATCCACGTTGTTTCTGGCGTCCGATGGATCCCCGCCTGCGCGGGGATGACGTTAATCTGGAGTTTCCAGACAGG
>JANPJI010000718.1:0-11674 GCA_031425425.1 Rubricoccaceae bacterium | reverse complement strand
ACCGGTCAGGAACACGTCGAACACCTCGTACTGAGCGAGGTAGGACGGGCTCGTGGGCGGATACCCGAAGACCAGCGTGGCCTGGCCGTCCTGCGACACGCCTTCGAGGCACTGGCCCGACCCGAAGTCGTCAGCTGTCGTGGTGGTCGTCGCCGCTTCGTCTCGGCACAGGTCCGGCGGCGGCGGCGGGGGCGGCAGCTGGAAGCCAGCGTCGTACGCCGTCTGCGCGAGCAGGTCGGCCGCACGAAGTGCGGTGACCGAGCTCAGGTTGCTCGTTCCCTGTCCGAACACGATGCCGAAGACGATGTCCTGCGACGAGCCGTTCGTGAGGGTAAACGGACCCGTGTTGATCAGGAACCGACGGTCGTTGGGCGCGAGTGCCGGTTGGCCGCCTCCAGGGTTGAATTCGCTCCACGCAAGGTTCCGAACGGGGTCACCCGGGAAGGCAAACTGAGTGATTTCTCCCTGAGGCTGCTCATATCCGTTGCCGAACGCCCGCATCACCGTGCCGTCGCCCCAGAGGGCGCGCATAAAGTTGTACCGCGCAACGCCCGTACCTGGGTCGCCCGAGGGACCACCAATGTTGGTGAAGTACATGAAGGACGATGTACCGAGGGTATCCAGATCCGTGCCCTCATCGGGGCCGTCGGGCACGATCGGCCCCTGGAAGAAGTCGTATCCGATGG
Source organism: Rubricoccaceae bacterium (assembly GCA_031425425.1). Lineage (GTDB taxonomy): Bacteria > Bacteroidota > Rhodothermia > Rhodothermales > Rubricoccaceae > DASVSE01. Next base: position 10,988 of record JANPJI010000718.1, on the reverse strand, counting down.
CCGGCGGTACGCCATACACCGCATCGAGGTTGTCGGCGTTGTAAACGAAGCCGAGACCGGCCTCCGGATCAGAGCCGACATAGTCGTCGACTGCATCCCCGAGGTCGGGGTCGGAGAACACAGACACGTACGTGTTGGTGATGTCCGATCCGCTCTTGTTGATGACGCGGTACTTGTAGAACGTCGTGTTCCCGATCCCGTCGGAGCGCGAGAACGCCCAGGCCAGAACCTGGACCTCGATTCCGAGCGGCGAACTCGCGTTGGCCGTGTGCGGACCGCCGACATCGTTCATCACCCACCAGATACCCTGGTCGCCGATGATGTCGGGCCGGTCACCCGCTGCGAGGTCGTAGTTGTTCGGGTTGCCGTCACCGTCCCGTACAGGGGCGCCGAGCTCGGCCGGCCACTGAGCCAGGTCTGCCGAAGCCGAGTTCCCGCCTTCGTAGGACAGGATGTCGTTGCGCGTGACGCTGTAGATCCGGTCGAATGCCGCGCAGCTTGCCGGGTTGACCGGCCGGCCGTCGGCACCGAGCGGACCGGGCCAAAAGTTGAAGCCCGAATAGGTCGCCGCAGCGATGCGGAGTTCACCGCCGACCTGCCCGGCGATCCAGATGCCGGAGGCGAAGATCGGCGAGTGGCCGGATTCCTTGGGGACGAGGTAGCCGTCGCCGGCGGTCGTGGTGTTGCCGAAGAAGAGGCTGCCGGTGTTGAACACCTTGGCAAAGACGTTGTTCACGTCCAGGTTCGCCTCGGAAATACCGAAGGTGCAGGACCCCGGTGCCGGGGCGGTCTGCGCCCGTGCGGTCTGCCCGGCGCCGATCAGGGCGACGAGCGTGAGGAGGAGGGAGTATCGCATTCGAGCCATCTCTGGAGAGAAAGGGAGGGCATCCGGGGGCGGAGCGCTAGCTCCGCCCCCGACGGCGTCTGGTTAGAAGTCGAACAGGAAGCCGAGCCGGACCTGACGCGGGGCGCTGTAGAAGAAGCCCGCGCCGGACGACTGGTTGCCGCCGACGTTCAGCGGTCCACCCGAGTAGGCCTGGTAGTTGAACAGGTTGCCGGGGTTGGCCAGCACGGTCTGCCCGTCCGGCGTATCCGGATACCCGTCGTTGTCCGAGAGGCCCGTGCTCCGGTAGACGGCAAGACGGTTGCGGGTATCGAGCAGGTTCTGAACCTGCACGTACGCCCGCAGACGCGAGTCCGAGAACCCGAGGTTGAACGCCCGATCCACACGCAGGTCCAGGCGAGTCGTCGCCGGGAGGGTGGCACTGTTGATCGACCCGCTCACGTTCTCCGTGAATCCGTTGCTGACGTCGAAGCCGGTGTTGGGCTCGAGCCGCGTGTAGCGCTGGCCGCTACCGAACTGACCGATCAGGTTGATGCCGAAGTTCTCGAAGAGGCGAACGCCGCCGAGAAGCGGGCCTTCCGCATCGCCGAGGCGGTAGTCCAGGGTCACGTTGGCCGTGTGCCGCTGGTCGAAGTCCGCCGGGCTGATGGACTGCGGGAAGAAGTCGCCGCGCCACACGATGTTGGCCGTCGCGCCGGCATCGGAGCCAGTGCCCTGAGCGAACGAGAGCGTGTAGTTCGCCGACAGCTGCAGGTTGTTGGTGCGCCGGAGGTCGAAGTTGACCTCAGCGCCCTGCGTCGTCGTGAAGTCCGCGTTGAGGAACGTACCGTAGGCCGGGAAGCCGCCGACGAGCGACCGGTTCGTGATCTTGTTCGCCTGGGTCCGGTAGAACCCGGAAAGGCTGATCGCGGAGCGGTCGTTGAGGCGCTGGCGGAATCCGATCTCGTACTGCGTCGTCTGCTCGGGCTCGAGACGCGGGTTCGGGATCTGGCTGTCCTGGCCACCGAGTTCGCGGTAGAACGAGATCGGCGCGAAGGCCCGCTCGGTCGGGCGCTGGCTCGTGACGTTGTAGCTCGCGAAGAACAGCGCGCGGTCCGTCACCGGGAAGCTCACGCCGACGCGCGGCATGACGGTCACCTGTGCCTCGTAGGGCTCGAAGATCGACGCGTTCGGCACCTGCGCCGTCGGGTCCACCTGGCCGTTGCGAACGCGCGTGATGAGGTCCGCCGAGGCCCGGGTCCCCTGAGCGTCGAAGAAGTTGCCCTCCGTGTCGCGGTAGCCGACGATGGCTCCGCCCTCCGAGTTGCCGCTGACGAAGTACACGGCGTAGTCGCTGCCGATGCCCGCCGGGGCACCCGAGGTCAGGTCGCTCACGCGCACGATCGGGACCGGCGCGTAGATATCCTTCAGGACGCTCGTGTTGTTGTCGAACACGTCGACGCGCATGCCGAGCTGCACGACGAGGTCCTGAAACTCGATCTTGTCCTGGATGTAGCCCGCGTAGTACACCGGGCGGTAGGGCGCGATGTTGGTGTTGGTCTCGGCGAAGAAGCCGTCCAGGTCCTCGTCGTCCACCTCCTCGGTCCCGAGGAAGTTGTAGCCGTACCGGTTGCCCAGCAGGTCATCGACCTGGCCGAACGTGAGGTCGTTGTAGGTCGCGGCCCCAGTCGTGTTGGCGTCGGTCGCGAACTGCGCGAGGCCGAACCCGTTCAGGCTGATGAAGCGCTGCGTCTCCTGCTGGAACTCGGCACCGAACTCGATCTGGTTCACACCGACCTGCGCCGTGGCGCTGCCCGAGAAGCGGTACTGCTGGTTGTGCCCCCGCTGGTAGGTGGTCAGCTGCTGACGCCCCGGAAGCGAGAACGTGTTCGGCACGACGCGGCCCGGACGGACCTGCGAGTCGTCGATGAAGCTCTGCTGATAGGTCGGGTTCGCGACGCCGTCGTCGGTGATGTCCGCGAGCGTGTAGTAGCGCGAGGCGACTGCGTTCTCGGCGTTCTCGGCGTCGCCGTAGTTGAACGCGTCCGAGATATCGCTCGAGAAGCCCTCGGGGTACTGGACGAAGCGGATGTCCTGGAACTCGCCCTGGAGCTGGTAGAACGCCGTGTTCGACAGGCGCTGGCGGAGCGTCCCGAAGAAGCGGTAGTTCTGGCGCTCGTTGTGGTAGAAGTCGTCCCGGTTGTAGAGCGAGTTCACGAAGCTGAACGTCTCGCGGTTGCGCGTGACGTACCCGCCGCCGAGGCGAAGGCCCACGTCGCCAAACGTGAAGTTCAGGTTGCCGTTGAGCGTGAGGTCGCGGAGCGGGTCGTCCTTGCCACGGACGGTCTCGAAGCGGTCCGCCGTGAACGTCGTTGCCGCGCTCACCGGGAAGCCGGACGTGACCCGCGAGTCGGCGGCGAGCGTGCCGTTGGCGATAAGGACCCGCTGGAGCGAGTCGCGACCGATCGGCCCACTTCCCTGGATGATGTCCAGCGGGAACGGGATGAACGACACGGCCCCGGCTGCGTCGGTGACGCTGAGGAGCTGCGGGTTCGCCTGAAGCGCCGCGTAGGCGTCGTCCGCGAGGCGGTACGTGTCCGTCCCGTACGGGTTGGCGTCGCGCGTGCTCTGGCCCTCAGCCGAGAGGAAGAAGCCGAGCCGGTTGGCGATGATCGGGCCGCCGAGCGAGATCGAGCCCAGGTTGTACCCGAACGAGTCGAGGCCGGTGCTCGTGACGCCTTCGAGCGAGCCGAAGAAGTCGTTGCGGCCGGTCTTGGTCGTAATCGAGATGACGCCGGACTGGACGTCGCCGTAGCGCGCGGGGATCGTCCCGATGAGGACTTCCTGCTGCTCGATGGACTGCTGGTTGACGCCGAGGAGCGCGCCGCCGGTGACGCGGACGCCGTCGACGATGTACTGCACCTCCTCCGCGCGACCGCCGCGGACGTTGAGGTCGTTCGAGCCCTCCGTGTTGACGATGCCGCCCTGGAGGGCGACCGTCTGCGCGACGCCGCGGATGGGAAGGTTCTCGAGGTCCTCACCCGTCACGACGCGCGGTGCGCCGATGGCGTCGTTGGTGATGAGCGGTGCCTCGTAGACCACGACGACTTCGTCGAGCGTGCCGGTCGAGAGCGTGAAATTCAACTGGCGGGTGTAGCCCGCGTTGACCTCCACACCGGTCTGCGCCTGCGACGTGTAGCCGGTGTAGGAGGCCGTGATGGTGTACGACCCGACCGGCACACCGATGATGCGGTAGTTGCCGTCGACGTCGGTGACGGCACCGAGCGTCGACCCGTCGACGCGCACGTTGGCACCGATGACGGTCGTGACGCCGTCGGCTTCGAGGACCTGACCGGCGATGGTCCCGGTCCCCTGGGCCAGCGCTACCCCAGGCAGCGCGAACAGGAAGAGGAGCACAGCTGTGCTCAGTGAACGAAACATTGCGACCTCCGTGATGGTGGTGTGTGTGGCCGAGCGGACGCGGAAGCCCGCGCGGCACGGAAGGAAAGGTGCGTCGAGACTCCGCGGTGCGGCCGTCCGCCTGCCGGAGCCTCTCGATACAAGAGCAGGGGCCCATCCCCTACCCGAGCCGCTGCGGTCCGCCGGAGAGGCCGGTCCGTGCAGCGCGTCGTCGCCAGTGGTCCCGGTCGCCAGGCACCTGCGTGCACCGGTTCGAGACGAGTGTGTGAGCGGCAGAAACAACCTCGGGATGGGGGGCCGGTGAGTGAAGCGGGTATTACGCGACGGGGGCCAATATAGCCGGACCTTCAAAAGAGTGTCAAGGCACGGAGAAGTGCCTTCCGAGTAAAGGCGGGGCCATTTGGTATCCCCCATCCGCTGCACGCAGGCTCTTCACACAGGCGGCGCCCCTCCGCGCCGCGGCGCATCCCTGCGCGAACCGACGGCCTGAACCTTTGAACCGGCCGGGGGAGTTGGCCGGGTGCCCCGGTTACCTTCTCGCGTCCAACCGCCGATCCCCCATGGCCGACTTTGCCCACCCCGAGGTCCTGGTCTCGACCGAATGGGTCTCCCGCCACCTCTCCGAGACGTCGACCGTCCGGCTCGTCGAGTCCAACGAGGACGTCCTTCTGTACGCGACCGGCCACCTCCACAACGCCGTCCACGTGGACTGGCAGACGGACCTACAGGACCCGGACGTGCGGGACTACATCAGCCGGAAGCAGTTCGAGAGTCTGTGCTCGCGCTTCGGCATCACGCCCGATACGACGGTCGTGTTCTACGGCGACAAGTCCAACTGGTGGGCGACGTACGCCTTCTGGACGTTCAAGATGTTCGGCCACCGCAACTGCCGCGTGATGGACGGCGGGCGGGCCAAGTGGATCGCCGAGGGCCGCGTGCTCACCCCCGACGTGCCCGAGTATGAGAGCACCGAGTACGCCGGGCGCGAGCCGGACGCGTCGATCCGCGCCTTCCAGACTGAAGTCCTCGTGCACATGAAGGCCGGCGGGGCGCTCGTGGACGTCCGGAGCCCGCAGGAGTACATCGGCGAGGTGACGCACATGCCCGGCTACCCCAACGAGGGCGCCCTGCGGGCCGGCCACATCCCCGGCGCGCGCAACGTCCCGTGGGCACGCGCGGCCAATGAGGACGGCACGTTCCGCAGCCGTGACGAACTCACCGAGATCTACGTGGGCGAGCAGGGCCTCGACCCCGGCGACGAGACGATCGCGTACTGCCGCATCGGCGAGCGCTCCAGCCACACGTGGTTCGTGCTCCGCTACCTCCTCGGCTTCAAGGACGTCAAGAACTACGACGGCTCGTGGACCGAGTGGGGCAACATGGTCGGCGTGCCGATCGAGAAGGGCGAGCCGGAGTAGCGGCTGCGCCGCGCCATCGGGTGAACCCGAACCTGTGGCCAGCAGCGTCGGCTCTGCCGTCGCGGATGGAGCCGGTGGCGAATGGTGATCCTCTTGTTTCTGCCACTGGCCATCTGGCCACTGCCCACTGGCGCGTTGAACGCCCGTCTCCAAGCCATCGCCGACGAGCTCTCGTCGGTCCCGACCGAGATGCAGGTCGAGCTGCTCCTCGAGCACGCACGGCAGTTTCCGCCGCTGCCGGAGCGGTTTCGCGCTGCGCGCGAGGCGGGCGTCGGACGCGTGACGGAGTGCCAGGCCGAGGTCTACTTTTTTCCGGAGGTGGCCGGCGGGACGGTCCGCATCCACGCCGACATCCCCGGCGAGGCCCCGACGCAGCGCGCGCTCGTCGGCATCCTGATGGACGCCTACGACGGGTCGACGCCGGCCGAGGTCGCGGCCATTCCAGACGACCTGCTCCGGCACCTCGGCGTGGACCGGCTGCTGGGCGTGCAGCGTCAGCACGGGTTTGCGGGCGTGTTGTACCGGCTCAAGCACGGCGTCGCAGCGGCGGCGGCTCCATGACGAGGCCCCTCGCCCTGATCGCGCTCGTCCTCGCCGCCGCGGGCTGTGTGGGAACGCGACCGAGCCCGATCCCGCTCGACCGCCGCCCCGCCGAGCGCGTCGCGGTCCCGTCGTCGTCGCTCCACTACCGGAGCTACGCCGACGCCGACGCCCTCGCCCGTGCGCTGCGCTACACGCCCGGCGCAGACCCACTCGTGAGCGCTCACCGCGGCGCACCGGTCGAGGGCCTGCCCGAGAATGCCGTCCCGACGTTCGAGCACGCCCTGAACTACGCCCCGGCCCTCATCGAGATGGAGGTCCGGCGGACGGCCGACGGGGTGCTCGTGCTCATGCACGACGAGACGCTGGACCGGACGACGACCGGGCAGGGCCGCGTCGACTCGACGGCGTTCGCCGCGGTCCGCACGCTGCGCCTGCTGGACGTCCGCGGCGTCCCGACGTCGTTCCGCGTGCCGACACTCGCCGAGGCACTTGCGTGGGCCGAGGGCCGCGCCGTGCTCATGCTCGCCGTCAAGGGCGGCGTGCCCTATCGCGAGATCGTGGACGCGATCCGGGCCGCGGGCGCAGAAAACCGGGTCGCGGTGATCGTGTACTCCCTCACGGAGCACGAGACGCTGTTCGCGCTCGCACCGGACCTCAACATCTCGGCGACCGTCGAGACGCCGGCCGAGGCCGAGGCGCTCCTCGCCTCGGGCGTGGACCTCACCCGGACGATCGCGTTTTCGGGGGTGGGCCAGGCCGACCCGGTCGTCATCGAGCGGCTTCACGCCGCAGGCATCCGCGTCCAGGTCGGCACGTTCCCACTGGACGCGGCGGCAGACTCTGCGACCGCCCCGAGCGTCTACACGCCGTTCCTCCAGGCCGGCGTGGACGTGCTCGCGACGGACAACATCCGCTCCGCCTCGGAGGCCGTCCGGACGTTCCGGATCAGCCGGCGGAGCCGCCGCTGACGAGGCGCTCGGCGAAGCGGTCCATCCAGCTCGCCTCGCCGGGAAGCAGAGGAATCGCCCCGACGCCGATCGTTCCGAGGCTCGTCCACAACCGCGACGCCTCGAACCCGGCCCCGGCGTGTGCTGGGAAGAGGACGGCGGCCGTTCCGACGAGCCCGCGCCGCCCGTCCGGCCCGACGATGGCGTCGCGGTAGCGGTGGAGCGCCCCGATGGCGTCGCCCGGCGGTGCCGGCGTGCGGGTCGCGGCGAGGCGGTACTTGGCGTCCAGCACCACGCGGCGCTCGGGCTGCCCGAACCCGCGGAGCGTCACGAGCAGGTCGGGGATCTGGACGAGGAGACCGCCCGCGAACCGCGGCGTCCGGACGATCTCGACCTCGCCGCGTGCGCCGACGAGGCGGACGGCATGGCGTGGGCCAGCCCCGAGACGCACGTCGGCTCCGACCGCCTGCGCGCCAAATGGCCGGTCGAGCACCGTCGCGCCGACCGCGCGGGCGAACGCCGCGACGGTTTCGAGCGCGGCCCACGCCTCGTAGAGCGCACTGAGGTCGTGCGCGGGTGCCGCGATGGGTCCGTCCGCGAGGCGGAGGGTGCCGCGCAGTGTGGTGAGTGCGTCGGCCGCTGCCGCGTAGGCGGGCCGGACGCGGAGGGCGAGCGGGGGCGTCGCGGGAGCGGGGAGGCCGGACGCCGCGAGCGGGGCCAGCCGGCGAGCGCGGGCGAGCGCGTCCAGCAGCCGGTCCAGTTCGGCGACGACGGATGCGCGGCGCGGCGTCGAGGCGCGAGCCGCTTCGGCGCGGCGCAGGTGGGCTGCACGGGCGAGGACGGCGTCGAGGCCGGACGCGAGCCAGCGGTGGGCCGGCGTGTCGAGGCTCGGCTGGGCAGGTCGCCCTGGCACGCGCTCGGGCCACACGGCTGCGCCCCGGAGCGCCCGAATCGTCTCGCCGGACGCGCGGCGCAACACGGACGACCGGACCGAGACGAGCGGGCGGGTTATGACCGTCTCGGGGTCGCGGGCAATGTCTGCCAGTGCTCGGGCGAGACGGGGGACGGCCGCACGCAGCAGGGCGAGCCACACCGGTGCCTCGGCCCGGCCCGGCACCCGCTCCAGATCCAGTTCGGTGGGACGCCGCGCGGCGAGCACGACGCCCGCCGCCGCCGCGGCGACCTGCACCCGCATCGCCTCGACGTCGGCCCACGACGCCTTCGTCGGCGCGACCGTTACCTCGACCGCGGCCTCGGGCACGTCGCCGACCGTGACGACGAACCGGCTGCGTCCGGCCTGCGACCCGAACCGGACCGGCCCGTGGACGATCGTCCCGCCGCGCGCCGGGGCGAGGGCGGCCGTCAGAACCGGGTCCGCGTGGAGCAGCCCGACCGGCGTCCCGTCGAGGCTTTCGAGCCACACGGCGTACGTCGTCTCCTCTTCGAGCCGGAGCGCCGAGACGCTCCCGAGCGCACCGTCCACGTTGAGGCGAAGCCCCGACGTGCCGGGCGCGGGCGTTGCCCGGACCGTCTCGCGGGCGTCGCGGACGGGCACGGCGGGGCCGGACCAGATCAGACGGACGCGGTCGGTGGTCAGGGTGAAGAGGACGGGCACGCGGTCAGACGTACGAGTCGCCGTCGACGAGTGTGGCGAGGCGGGCGGCCGTGATCGGGAAACGCGCTCCGGCGAGGGCGGCGGGCCGGCCCAGCGCGGCCCACGCCTCGACCGCGTCGCGGGCGTTCTGTCCGGCCGCCCAGCCGAGGAGCGCGGCGATGGCCTCGCGTGCAGGCGAGCCATCGAGACGGGGGAGGATTTTGGCGGCGAGGGCCACGTCCAGCGGGTCGACAGCCTCCCCGCGGCGCGTGCGGAATGCGCCCGGCGTGTCGAGCGCGTGGAGGACGAACAGGGCGACCTCGTCGCGCGTGCGGTAGCCCGGCCCGAGCCCCGCTGGCTCGAGGTGTCGGGCGACGTCGGCGACGGCCGCGACGGCCCGCGCGACCTCGTCGCGTTCCGCCGCCGTCAGGCCCGCGAGGTCGCCGAGGCGGAGCGCACGGGGCCGCCACGCCACGACCGGCCACGTCTCGCCAGGAATCGCCTCGGCCTCGGTCACGCTCGCCCACGACGCGAGGTCCGTCGCGGCGAGCGTCAGCACGAACGCGCGGTCCAGGACCTTGGCGCTGAAGGCGTGCGCGGACTCGTCCACATTGACCGTCCCGACGAGGGCCAGGTTGGCGGGCAGCCGCACGCTCTGCCACGCCGCCTCGGCCGGACCCAGGCGCTCAGTGAGAAGGGGCGGCGTCGCGAAGCCAGCAGGTGTCTCGGTGCGGACCTCCATCCGGCTAAGGACTTCGGCAAGGAAGTGCTCGGGCCGGCCGAGGTTCAGCTCGTCGAGGACGAGCGTGTGGAAACGGCTGGGGTCGTCCGCCGCGTCGCGGGCGACGCGCAGGAGCGCGCCGGGGCGGAAGCGGCCCGCGAGGTCCGTGTAGCCGAGCGTCTCGGCGGGGTCCGTCCAGTCCGGCCGGACCGGCACGAGGTGCGCCACGCCACCCGTCGCGGCGGAGACCAGAAACGGCAGGCGGCTCTTGCCGACGCCCGTCGGCCCCGCGAGAAGCACGAACGGCTTGGTGCGCAGCGCCGTCGCGTAGGCCGCGACCTCGAACGGCTCGTAGACGAACCCGCGCGCCTCGACCGCGGCGACGAGCCGCTCCGTCGCCGCGGCGCGGTCGAACTCCGCCGGGGCGTACACCGCCGGGGGTTCGGCCACGGCTGCGGCGACGGGGATCGGCGCGGGCGTCTCGCGGCGGGCGGCGTCACGGACTGCCTCGACGGCGGCCATGAGCGCCTCCGGGTCGGCCCCGGCGCGGGCACGGATCACGAACTCGAGCACCTTGCCGTCGATGGCCGGAAGCGCGTGGAGGACGCGCTGAACGACGGCCCGGAAGCGCGCCTCGGGCGTCGGGAGGTCCGCGTAGAGGTCCAGCACGCGCAGGTGCGGCGCGAAGCCGTCGTACGGCACCCGCGCCTCGTCGGGCAGGACCACGAGCGGGCGCACGCGGACCCGGTGCGGCGCATGGAGGCCCGGCGCGAGGGCCGTCGCGTCGTCGAAGGCGGCCCCGGTCGCCTCGAACAGGCCCGCGAGGACCCGGCTGCCCGAGATGTAGGCGACGATGCGGTCGCCGGGACGGACGTCGGCGAGGCGCCGGCGGCCCTGCCGGCGGAGCGCGAACGTGTTCGCCCGTACCGTTGCGGGGAAGGCCTCGCGGGAGATGGACCAGAGCCAGTACGTCATCGGGTGGAAAAGGCGCGCCGGGGCGATGGTACGCGACGGCGCGCGTGCAGTCCCGCTGCCGAAGAGTGTCGCCCTGCGGGCGTGTCCGGACCCAATCGGCTGACGCACCGTTGTCAGCCCAACTTCGTAGTCTGCGCGGCTGCCCTTCCCCGACCCCCGATGGCCAACATCACCCGGATCCACTCGCCGTTCTCGCTCGACACCGCGTTCCGGCCGATGGGCGACCAGCCGCGCGCCATTGAGGAGCTCACGGAAGGCATTTTTCGAGGCGACACGGCACAGACACTTTTAGGGGCGACGGGCACCGGCAAGACATTTTCGATTGCCAACGTCATCCGCAACACGGGCAAGCCGACGCTCGTGTTCTCGCACAACAAGACGCTCGCGGCGCAGCTCTACGCCGAGCTCCGGCAGTTCTTCCCGAACATCGCCGTCGAGTTCTTCATCTCGTACTACGACTACTACCAGCCCGAGGCCTACATCGTCTCCAGCGACACGTACATCGAGAAGGACATGGCCGTCAACGAGGAGATCGACCGGCTGCGCC
>JANPJI010000717.1:0-2985 GCA_031425425.1 Rubricoccaceae bacterium | reverse complement strand
TGGATGAGCCGCCACGGCCACCGCCTCGACTTCCTCTCGCCCGAGGGGGGCGACGGGGACGAGCCCGGCGCGCGCGGCATCGCCGTCTGCCCCGAGTCCGGCCTGCGCTACGCGCTCTCGCCCGAGGGCGTCGTCCGCTGCCTGGACCTCGACGAGGACGCGCCCCTCCCCGAGGCGCTGAGCACGGGCACGGCCTCGTACGACAGCTTCAAGCCGACGGCCGATGGTCGGTAGTCGACGCCAGATGTGGGGAGCTCCCGGTGTTGCCCGCGCCCCGCTCCGTCCGCGTCGCTCGCCGTGGCCATTGCCGATTCTCCCTGATTTTTGTCATCCTGAACTTGTTTCAGGATCTGCCTCGCTCAACGTTTCCCGAAAAAGGCAGATCCTGAATCGAGTTCAGGATGACACTGTGTAGAGGTTGGCGGTTCGTCGCTGGCGGTTCGTCGCTGGCGGCTCCCCGTGCTGAAACGCGCCTCGGCCACTCGCCTGCTGTCCGTAACGTTCTCGTCTCTCTTCCATTTCGCGACGTGACCGCTTCCATCCCCGTCCTCGACCTGGCCCCGCAGCACGACGCGCTGTGGCCCGACCTCACCGCGGCGTTCGAGCGCGTCGCCCGCTCGGGCGTGTTCATCGGCGGGCCGGAGGTCCTCGCGTTCGAGGCCGAGGTCGCCGCGTTCCTCGGGACGGCCCACGCCGTCGGGCTCAACTCCGGCACGGACGCGCTCGTGATCGCGCTCCGCGCGCTCGGCGTCGGCCCGGGCGACGAGGTGGTCACGAGCCCGTTCTCGTTTTTCGCCACCGCCGAGGCCATCTCGCACGTCGGCGCGACGCCCGTCTTCGCGGACGTCGACGAGGCGTCCTACATGATCGACCCCGCAGCCGTCGAGGCGGCGATGACGGAGCGGACGCGGGCGATCCTGCCCGTCCACCTCTACGGAGGTGTCGCGCCGCTCACGCGCCTCGCGGCCGTCGCCGACCGGTGGGGCGTGCCGCTCGTGGAGGACTGCGCACAGTCGTTCGGAGCCGTCTACGCGGGCAACTGCGCCGGGTGCCACGGGCAGGCGTGCGACGCGCACCGCGCGGGCTTTATCGGACGCCAGACCGGGACGGTGGGGGCGTTCGGGGCCTACTCGTTCTTCCCGTCCAAGAACCTCGGCGCGATGGGCGACGCGGGCCTTCTGGCGACCGACGACGAGGCGCTCGCGCAGGAGGCGCGCAAGCTCCGCGCCCACGGCGGGCTCAAGAAGTACCACAACGAGACGGTCGGCTACAACTCGCGGCTGGACGCGCTCCAGGCGGCGCTGCTGCGCGTGAAGCTCCCGCACGTGGCCGACGCCAACGCCGGCCGCCGCGCCGCGGCGACGCGCTACGACGCGCTCCTGGCCGGGCTCGACGGGCTCGTCCGCCCCGAGATCACGGCCGGCCACGTGTTCCACCAGTACACCGTCCGTGTGCTCGGCGGACGCCGCGACGCCGTCCACGACGCCCTCGCGGCGGAGGGCATCCAGACGATGGTGTACTACCCCGTCCCGATCCACCGTCTGCCCGTCTACGCCAGCGCCGTGTTCCCGGCGATGCCGGTGGCCGAGCGCCTCGCGGGCGAGGTGCTCAGCCTGCCCATCGGTCCTCACATCCCCGAGGCGGACCAGGCGCGGGTGGCCGACGCGCTGCGGCGGGCGCTGGCCTGACGGCGTCGCGGATGGCGTCGCGGCGCGGGTGAGGTCGTGCTCGGCAGGGGCACAGCATTCTGTGCCGCTACGGGTGCCGATCCGGGACCGCCTGCGACTGTCCATTGCCCACTGGCCACCGGTTCGGGTTCACCCGATGGCCGAATTTCCCCGCTTCCCGCTTTCCGCTTCCCGCTCCATGCCCACGCTTCTCGTGACCGGCGGTGCCGGGTTCATCGGCTCCGCGCTCGTCCGCCACCTCATCGCCGAGACCGACTATGCGGTCGTCAACGTGGACGCGCTCACGTATGCGGGCAACCTCGACTCCGTCGCCGAGGCGGCCACGAGCGACCGGTACACGTTCGAGCCGGTCGACATCTGCGACGCGGCCGAGGTCGCGCGGCTGTTCGAGACGTACCGGCCGAACGGCGTGGTCCACCTCGCGGCCGAGAGCCACGTCGACCGCTCGATCGACGGCCCGGCGGCGTTCGTGCAGACCAACGTCGTCGGCACGTTCACCCTGCTCGACGCGGCGCGGGCGTACCAGAAAGCGAGCGGTGCGCCGTTCCGGTTCGTGCACGTCTCGACGGACGAGGTCTACGGGACGCTCGGCGCGACGGGTCTGTTCACCGAGGAGACGCCCGTCGCGCCCAACTCGCCGTACTCGGCGACCAAGGCCGCGAGCGACCACCTCGCGCGGGCCTACCACCACACGTACGGGCTCGACGTGGTGACGACGAACTGCTCGAACAACTACGGGCCGTACCAATTCCCGGAGAAGCTCCTGCCGGTCGTGATCCTGAAGGCGCTCGCCGGCGAGCCGATCCCGGTCTACGGGGCCGGCGCGAACGTCCGCGACTGGCTCTTCGTGGACGACCACGTCCGCGCGCTCGTCGCAGCGTTCGAGCGCGGTCGGGCGGGCGAGGTCTACAACGTCGGCGGGCACAACGAGAAGACCAACCTCGACGTCGTCCACGCCGTGTGCGCGCTCCTCGACGAGATGGTGCCGGCGGGCGCGCCCCACGCGCGCCTCGTCACGTTCGTGACCGACCGCCCCGGCCACGACGCCCGCTACGCCATCGACGCAGCCAAGATCGGCCGCGAGCTCGGGTGGACGCCCGCTGAGACGTTCGAGACCGGCCTCCGCAAGACGGTCCGCTGGTACCTGGAAAACGCCGCGTGGACCGCCCGGGTGCTCTCGGGCGCGTACCGGATGGAGCGCCTCGGCGCGGCCTGAGACCGCCGCGCGTGTGAACCTTCGGCAGGGCCGGGAGCCGCGATTTCCCCCACGCCTACCTTGGCAGGAGCTGTAACACCG
>JANPJI010000716.1:0-4510 GCA_031425425.1 Rubricoccaceae bacterium | reverse complement strand
TGGCCGTCATCCTCGCCGTGGTCCTGTACTTCCTCTACAAATCCGTCCAGGCCAAGACCGGCGGCCGGTTCGTGCTCCGCGTCGTCTTCAGCGAGTTCCTCCGAACCCCCGTGACGGCGCTCCTGCTCACGGTCCCGTTGTTCATGGGGCTCACGTGGACCGGGGGCGTCGCCGCACTCGCCTTCGGCAAGCTCAACCTGATGACGTCCACGCTCGGGCTCGTCCTGTTCGGGCTCGGCATCGAGTACGGAATCCACTTCTACGCGCGCTACGCCGAGGAGCGCGGGGCGGGCCGGTCCATCGCCGAGGCGATCGAGGACACGTTCGTCAACACCGGCGAGGGGATCGCGCTGTCGGCGATGACGACGGCGTTCTCGCTGTTCGTCCTCCAGATCGCGGACTTCCGCGGGTTCAGCGAGTTCGGTCTGATCGGCGGGACGGGGATCCTGTTCTCGCTCGTCGCGATGCTGACCGTGCTGCCGGCGTTGATCGTGCTCGCCGAGCGCTCCGGCGTGCTCAACCTCAAGACGCAGGGCGAGTCCAGCCCGTTCGAGCCCGACCGCCGGTTCCCGTTCTCCCGCACCATCCTCGCGGGCTCCGCCGTGCTCCTCGTCGTCAGCGTGTACCTGATGCCGCACATCCGCTTCGAGTACGACTTCTCGAAGCTCGAGCCCGAGTACGACGAGTACTTCCGCCGCGCCGCGGCGCTCGAGCCGGTGTTCGGGCAGGGCGAGCGCCGCAACCCCGCCTACATCCTCCTCGACAACCCGACCGACGTGCGGCCGGTGTCCGACGCGCTCAAGGAGCTGGCGACCCAGGACTCTCTCCTGCTCGCCGTCGAGAGCCTCCAGGAGCGGTTCCCGACCGACACCGCCACCACCCGGCGCAAGCTGCTCCGTCTCGCGGAGATCCGAGCGGTTCTCGCCGACCCCTTCCTGGTGGCCGACACGACCGGGCAGGTGGCGCGGCTCGCGCAGGCGGCTTCGGCCACCGAGGCGATCCCGCTGGACAGCGTGCCGTCGTTCATCACGCGGCCGTTCATGACGCGGCAGGGCACGGTCGGCAACTTCGTGATCGTGTTCCCGCGGGGAAACATGAACGACGGGCTGCGCTCGATCCGCTTCGCGGAGCTCATCGGCCGCGTCACGACGCCGAGCGGGGAGGAGTTCTACGCCGCGTCCACGCAGCTCATTGCGGCCGACATGCTGGGCCTGATGCAGAAGGAGAGCCTGAAGATGGTCTCGATCACCCTCGCGCTCGTCGTCCTGATCGTGCTTGCATCGTTCCGCAACGTGCGGTGGTCGCTGCTGGCCCTGTCGCCGCTCACGGTCGGGCTGGCCTGGATGATGGGCTCGATGGTGATCGGGGGCGTCGCGCTGACGTTCTACAATCTCGTTGTCCTGCCGACCGTGCTCGGAATCGGCAACGACGGCGGCGTCCACCTGTCGCACCGGTACCTGGAAGAAGGGCCGGGCTCGATCCGCCGCGTGCTGCGGTCCACGGGCGAGCACATCACGATGGGAGCGATGACCAACCTGATCGGCTTCGGCGGGCTCATCACGTCGATGCACCCGGGCCTGCGGTCGATCGGCATTCTCGCTGTCGTCGGGATCTCCGCGACGCTCGCGAGCACGCTCATCTTCTTCCCGGCGCTCCTCCAGGTGGCCGAGGACCAGGGATGGCTGAACAAGACCCGGCGGCGACGGCGGCTGTACGACCTCGGCGACCTACGGGCGCTGCGCCGCCCGACGTTCCGGCTCCGCGCCAAGAGGCCCGACGACATCGAGAGCTAACGGTTGTTCGACGCGCAAAATCCGAGTCGGCTTCGAAGATGGGTGGCTCAAAACAGAGCGCCTTCCGGGTATTCGTAGGCCAGGTAGGTCCCTGAGATAAAAGAACCTGACTGCTGATAGAAACGGCTGATTACACTCTGCTCGCAGAGCCGTGGGCCGGTACGCCGACCACGCCGTCGTAGTACGACACCATCCGGCCGAGGACGGACGGCCAGTCGTAGCTGCGTGCCGCGTCTCGTCCGGCTGCCCCGAGGGCGTGCCGGAGATCTGCATCGAGGGCGAGGCGGCGGACGGCGTCGGTGAACGCGACGGAGTCGCGAGGCGTGCAGAGAAGGCCAGTGGTGTCGTCGTCGACGAGGCTTCGGCTGCCCGCGGCATCGGCACAGACAGTGGGAAGGCCGGAGGCCATCGCTTCGAGCGTCACATTCCCGAACGTCTCCGTCTCGCTCGGAAAGAGGAACACGTCGGACGAGGCATAGGCCGAGGCCAGGTCTGCGCCGCCGAGATGCCCGGTAAAGGCAGCGCGGGGGAGGAGCGCGCCCAGCGCCTCACGCTCCGGCCCGTCGCCGACGACGAGGGCACGGACAGGCAGCCCCTCGGCCTGAAGGGTTCGGATCACGTCCGAGAAAACGTCCAGGCCCTTCTCCTTGACGAGGCGGCTGACGAACGACACGACGACCTCGTCGGGGCCGAAACCGTGTTCGGCGCGCCACGCCTCGGAGCGGTGAGCGGGGGAGAAGCGGTCCAACTCGATCCCGCGCGGCCACAGCCGGATCGGAGCCGTCACGCCCTGCAGGCGAAGGTCCGCCTCCATGGCCGGGGTCGGCACGTAGACCTCGGTGCAGCGGTTGTAGAAGTGGCGCGCGATGGCGTGAAACAACGGCCGCCCAGCGCCGAGGCCGTAGTAGTCGAGGTACGAGACGAAGTGCGTGTGGTACGTGGCCACGACGGGCAGGCCGCGGCGCCGCGCCCAGCGGAGCGCGCGGTGGCCGAGAATGTCCGGCGTTGCGATGTGGACCACGTCCGGGGCGAAGGCCTCGACCTGCCGCCGGAGGCGCGCCGGGAAGCGTGTGCTGAACTGGTACTCGGAGCGGCCGGGGAACGGGATCGACGGCACCGGGAGAAAGCGACCCGGCTGCCGGACCGGCGGGTCGGCGACGGTCGGACCCAGCACGAGCACCTCGTGGCCCTGCTCGACGAGGTACCCGACGAGGCGGCCGAGCGTCCGCGAGACGCCGTCCTCGATGTGGACGTAGTTGCCCGTGAACAGGGCGATGCGGAGCGGGCGGGGCATCAGGAAAGCCAATAGCCAGTGGCGAATGGCCAGTGGCAGAGAGAAGGAGGTGTCGGGTTGGAATCTGAAGGATCGCTCCCCCGGAGGGAATCTGCCACTGACTACCGGTTCGGGTTCACCCGATGGCCACTGGCCACTGGCCGAGACAGCAGGGGCCGCAGGAACGCGCCCGTGTGGCTCGTCGGGTGCGCCGCGATCTCTTCGGGGGTGCCCTCGGCGACGACGAATCCGCCGCGACGTCCGCCCTTCGGACCGACGTCGATGACCCAGTCCGCGGCCTTGATCACGTCGAGGTTGTGCTCGATCAGGACGACCGTGTGGCCGGCGGCGACGAGCGCGTTGAACGCCGCGAGCAGCTTGCGGATGTCGTCCGTATGGAGGCCCGTCGTCGGCTCGTCGAACAGGTAGATCGTGTGGCCGCGGTGGGGCGCGGCGAGGTGCGCGGCGAGCTTGACCCGCTGTGCCTCGCCCCCCGAGAGCGTGTTGGACGGCTGCCCGAGCGTGAGGTAGCCCAGCCCGACCTCCTGCAAGACGCGTAACCGGCTGCCGACGCGCGGCTGCTTGCCGAACAGGTCCACGGCTTCATCCACGGTCAGGGCCAGGATGTCCGCCACGTTCTTGCCGTTCCAGCGGATCTCCAGCACGTCCTGCTTGAAACGCTTGCCGTGGCACGCCTCGCACTCGAGATAGAGGTCGGCGAGGAACTGCATCTCGACCTGTACGACCCCCTCGCCCTGGCACGTCTCGCAGCGCCCGCCGGGGACGTTGAACGAGAACGTGCCGGCCTTGTAGCCGCGCACCTGCGCCTGGTGCGTGCTCGCGAGAAGCTCCCGGATCGGGTCGAACGCCTTGACGTACGTCACCGGGTTCGAGCGCGGGCTCTTGCCGATGGGGGTCTGGTCCACCATCTCAACCGACTCCACGAGCTCGGCCCCGAACACAGCGTCGTGCGCGCCGACCTTGCCGTCGTACTCACCGCCTTTGAGGCGCTTGAGCGCGGCGAAGAGCGTCGAGTAGACGAGCGTCGACTTGCCGCTTCCCGAGACGCCGGTCACGACGGTGATGGCGTCGAGCGGGAACGAGACGTCGAGGCGCTTGAGGTTGTGGGCGCGTGCACCCGTCACACGGACGGTCCGCTCGGGATTCACCGGCCGGCGCGTCTCGGGCACGTCGATCCGCTTGCGGCCCGAGAGGTAGGCCCCCGTAAGCGACGTCTCGCTGACGAGCGCCTCGGCGTAGGTGCCCTGAAACATGATTTCGCCGCCGAGGGCGCCCGAGCCAGGGCCGACGTCGATGAGCTGGTCTGCGCGGCGCATCATCTGCTCGTCGTGCTCGACGACGAGGACCGAGTTGCCGAGGTCGCGGAGGCCCTCCAGAATGGTGATGAGGCGGTCGTTGTCGCGCGGGTGCAGGCCGACGGTGG
>JANPJI010000715.1:0-4487 GCA_031425425.1 Rubricoccaceae bacterium | reverse complement strand
GATCTGGTCCACGAGGCCCGCGTCCGGGGCGACCGTCTTGTAGGGCTTCTGGAGCGGCGCGCCCTCGGCCGCGTGGACCGTGGCGACGAGCGCCTCGATGCCGGCAACGATGGTCTTGATGGCGTCGAAGCCGAACTCGAGCGCGGCGACCATGTCGTCCTCGCTGATCTCGTCCATCTCGCCCTCGACCATCGCGATCGAGTCCGCCTTGCCGGCCACGACGAGGTCGATGTCGGACTCCTTGCGCTCCGACACGGTCGGGAACAGGACGAACTGGCCGTCGACGCGGCCGACGCGGACGTGGGCGGTCGGGCCGTCGAACGGCATGCCGGACAGCGAGATGGCCGCCGAGCAGCCGATGCCGGCGATGACGTCAGCGTCGATCTCGGGGTCCGCCGAGACGACGGTCGTCAGGACCTGGATCTCGTTGCGGAAGCCGTCCGGGAACAGCGGCCGGATCGTCCGGTCGACGAGGCGGCTCGTGAGCACCTCCTTGTCAGACGGGCGCGCCTCGCGCTTGAAGAAGCCGCCGGGGAACGTGCCCGAGGCCGAGAAGCGCTCGCGGTAGTCGACGGTGAGCGGGAAGAAGGACTGGCCCTCGCGGACGTTGGCGTCCATGACGGCCGTGTTGAGCGTGACCGTGTCGCCGAGCGAGGCGACGACGGCGCCGTCGGCCTGGCGGGCGAGCTTGCCCGTTTCGAGCGTGAGGGTCTTTCCGCCGACCTCGATGGTCTGCGTGGTGGCGCGGGGTTCGCGCATAGCGGTTGAGGGTGTGGAGCGGCCCGCTCGGACGAGCAGGAGCTCCGGTGGAATGCCCTCTCCTCCCCGCACCAGGTGCGGGAGCCGGGAATCTGTTCTCGCGGAACCGCAGGGCGGCGCACGGCAGCGCAGGCGGGCCGGAGAGAACGGATTGCCGTGGAGACGGCCGAAGTGCCGCCGGGGCGGCGGGGGCGCTGCCTCTGGCAGCGCCCGGAAACGGCACGGCGGCCGTCCCCGAGTGGGATGGCCGCCGCGGTGCGCCTAGCGGCGCAGGCCGAGCTCGGCGATCAGCGCGCGGTAGCGCGCGATGTCGCGGCTGCGGAGGTAGGCCAGCAGGCGGCGGCGCTTGCCGACCATCTTGAGCAGGCCCAGCCGGGACGTATGGTCCTTGCGGTGGGTCTTGAGGTGCTCCGTGAGGTCGTTGATGCGCGCCGTGAAGATGGCGATCTGAACCTCCGGCTTGCCGGTGTTGGACTCGGCCGCGCCGTGCTGCGCGGCGATGCCCTGCTTCTGTTCTTTGCTGATCATGGGATCCTCGTCCGATCTGGGATGCGGAAGAAGACGGCTCCCGGGGACCGCCACATGCGGGCCGAAAACAGTCGGAAAGCGGCTGCCCACGAGGGGACGCGCCGTCTCGAAAACTAGGCCTGGAGGGCGCTTCGGGCCTGCCCCGCGTCTTCACGGAGCTGCGCCACGAGGGCGTTCGGCCCCGAGAACCGTCGCTCGTCGCGCAGCCGCGCCACGACGTCGACCGCGAGCGTCTGCCCGTACAGGTCGCCCGCGAAGTCGAACAGGTGGACCTCGACGGTCCGCCGCCCGTCCGTCTCGAACGTGGGCCGGACGCCGACGTTCATCATGCCCTCCACGGCCTCGCCGCCGCGGAGCACGGCCCGGACGGCATACACGCCCGTCTTCGGGACGAGCGTCGCCGGGTCGGCGGGCTGCACGTTGGCCGTCGGGAAGCCGATCGTGCGGCCGCGTTGGTCGCCGCGGACGACCGGTCCGCGGAGCCGGTACGGCCGTCCGAGCAGGAGCGCTGCGCCAGCCGCGTCGCCATCCTCGACGAGGCGACGGCGGATTTCCGACGACGAGATGGTCACACCGCGGGCCGGGCCGTCTCCGGCCACACCCTCGCCGGCTCCGTAGATCTGCTCCGGGATGACGTCGACCGTGAAGCCGCGCGTCCTTCCGATCCGCTCCAGCGTCTCGCGGCTGCCCTCTCGCCCACGCCCGAAGCGGTGGTCGTAGCCGACCACGATCTCGCGCATCCCGACCTGCCCGAGCAGCACGTCCTCGACGTACGCTTCGGGCGAGAGCTGGCTCAGCGCCCGCGAGAACGGGAGCACGACGAACCGCTCGACGCCGAGCGCTTCCAGGAGGTCCGCGCGCTCGTCGATTGTCGTCAGCAGTGGCACGCGCACGCCGGCGATGACTTCGCGCGGGTGCGGACTGAACGTGACGACGGTCGGGACGCCCCCGACCTCGCGGGCGCGCTCGACGAGGTACGCCACGATGGCGCGGTGGCCGAGGTGGACCCCGTCGAAGGTGCCCGTCGTGACGACCGAGCGGTCGTCGCGAGCGATGGCCGGCCCGGCTTCCCTCGTCACGCGGACTCGGTGGCCTGCGTGCCCGCAGCCTGCGTGCCCGCAGCCTGCGTGTCGGCGCGTTCGCGGAGGGCGTCGAAGGCGTCGAGCTGGAACGCCTCGGAGACCTGGAACGGGCCGATGGCCTCGCGCCGCAGCGCCACCAGGTGCCCGCCCACGCCGAGGGCCTCGCCGATGTCGCGGGCGAGCGCTCGGACGTACGTCCCTTTCGAGCACGTCATCCGCAGGTCCACGTCCACGCCGCGGCGGCCGGTCCACACCAGTTCGCTGACGGTGACGAGGCGCGGCGGGACGTCGACGGCCTCGCCGCGGCGGGCCTTCTTGTACAGCCGCTCGCCGCCGACCTTGATGGCCGAGTACACCGGCGGGATCTGCGTGATGTCGCCCGTGAACTGCGCGCGGACGGCGTCGAGCGCGTCGTCGGTCACGCCCGAGGCGTCGCGCTCGTCCTCGACGGGCGTCTCGGCGTCGGCGCTGGCGGTCGTCTGGCCGAGGCGCACGGTGGCCGTGTAGACCTTCGGGAGGCCCATGAATCGGTCCTGCTCGCGCGTCGCCTCGCGCCCGACCAGCACGATCAGCAGGCCTGTCGCCATCGGGTCGAGCGTGCCCGCGTGCCCGACGCGCGGCTCGCCGGCCGCCCACCGAACCTTCTTGACGACGCCGAACGACGACATGCCCTTCGGCTTGTCCACCAGGACCGCCGCTGGCCCGAGCGGGCGCACGAGTGGCGTCGAGGCGGTGACGATTCGGAGCGTCTCCACTAGTAGTCGCCGCGGCCGAGGGGCGCGTCGTCCGGCGTTTCGTCCGGCTCGTCCGTCACGCCTCGGGCTTCGCGCTCGGCGCGGATCTGGGCGAAGACGTCGTCCATGTGCGCCATCCGCTGCGGTCCTTCGTCGAGGAAGAACTTGATCTCCGGGATTCGCCGCACCTGGTGGCGGATGCGCGCCGCGAGGGCGGTCCGCACGAGCGGCGCCTGGGCGGCGAGGCGCGCGAACGCGGCCTTGCGCTCGTCGTCCGTCGCGCCCATCACCGAGACGTCGATGTAGGCCGTTCCGAGGTCCGGCGAGATCCGGGCACCCGTAACGGTCGTGAGCGACTGCGTGGCCTCGCCGAAGTCCTGCTGGAGCAGGTCGGCCACCTCGCGCTGGATCATGCGCGCGACGCGGTCGGTGCGGATGGACATGGGAGTGGGGATATGGGATGCGGGATACGGGATGGGGGGCGTCTCAGCCCATCCCACATCCCGCATCCCGCATGGCCCCTCAGGCGGCGAGCGTGCGCTTCTCCTCGGTGACGACGTAGGACTCGATCTGGTCGCCGACCTTGATGTCGTTGAAGTTGCGGATCGAGAGGCCGCACTCGTAGCCCGCGGCCACCGTCGTGACGTCCTCCTTGAAGCGGCGCATGGACTCGATCTGGCCGTTGTAGACCACGACGCCGTCGCGGACGAGGCGGACGCGGTCGTTGCGGCTGATCTTGCCCTCGACGACGTACGAGCCGGCGATGGCCCCGATCTTGGGCGCGCGGAAGACCTCGCGGACGTCCACGGTCGCCGTGACGGTCTCCTTCTGCTCCGGCGAGAGGAGGCCTTCGAGGGCCGCCCGGACTTCGCCGATGGCGTCGTAGATGACCGAGTAGAGGCGGATGTCGATCTCCTCGCGCTCGGCGATCTGTCGCACGCCCGTGACGGGGCGCACCTGGAAGCCGATCACGATCGCGTCCGACGCAGCGGCGAGCATCACGTCGGACTCGGTGATCGCGCCCACGCCCGAGTGGACGATGTCGACGGCGACCTCGCCGTTGGAGAGCTTGAGCAGCGCGTCCGAGAGCGCCTCGACCGAGCCGCCGACGTCGGCCTTCACGACGAGGTTGAGGTTGGTGATCTCGCCCTCGGCCATGCGCCGCGAGAGGTCGTCGAGCGTCACCCGGCGGCGCTGCTGGAGCGTCTGCTGGCGGATGAGCGACTGCCGGCGCGAGGCGATCTCGCGGGCCTCGCGCTCGTCTTCGAGCACGTAGAGGCGGTCGCCGACTTCCGGCGCGGCCGAGAGGCCGAGGATCTGGACCGGCGTGGACGGCCCGGCCGTCTCGACGCGCTTGTCGCGCTCGTCGAACATGGCCCGGACG
>JANPJI010000714.1:0-3894 GCA_031425425.1 Rubricoccaceae bacterium | reverse complement strand
CCCCGCCGTAGATCGCCGCAATGGCGAAGAGGACCGCGAGCGCGACCTTGATCTCGTTGGTCATAGAGGGAGGGCGGGGGAGGAGAGAGTGGGGCGGGCCGTCAGCCCGGGACCCCGATCTTGTACTCGTTGGCGCGGACGAACGCGAGCAGCGTCGGGTCCGTCGCCCGGTGGAGGTCGTCGACGGTGCCGGTCCACGGGACGGTGCCGCCGCTGACGAACGCGATGCGGTCGGCGACCGAGAGGACCGAGTGCATGTCGTGCGTCACGACCACGGACGTCGTGCCGAGGTCGCGGCCGAGGCGCGAGATGAGCTCGTCGATGGTGTTCGACGTCTCGGGGTCGAGGCCCGACGTCGGCTCGTCGTAGAGGATGTACTTGGGCTCGATGGCGATGGCGCGCGCGAGCGCGACGCGCTTCTGCTGGCCGCCCGAGAGGTCGGCCGGCTTCTGCCGCCCGGCGTTCGGGAGCTCGACGAGCGCGAGGCACTCGCGGGCCCGCGCCCTCACCTCGGCCCGGCTGAGGTCCGTGAACGTCCGCAGCGGGAACTCGACGTTCTCCAGCGCCGACATCGAGTCGAACAGGGCACCGCCCTGAAAGAGGACCCCGAACTTGCGCCGCACCTGCCGCAGTTCGGGGTACGTCAGCTCGGCGAGCGGGGCACCGTCCACGACGACGCTCCCCGCGTCCGGCGTGAGCAGGGCCACGAGGTGCCGCAAGAGCACGCTCTTGCCCGAGCCCGACCGCCCGATGATGCACGTCACCTGTCCCTCCGGGATGGTCAGGTTTACGTCGTGCAGCACGGGCCGCCCGCCGAGGCTCTTGGCGAGGTCGCGGATCTCGATCAACGGAGTCGGTGACAGGTGAGGCGGTGACGGGCGGCCTTGGGAGTCGGGCAGGGGCGACCCGTACAGCGGCTC
Organism: Rubricoccaceae bacterium; assembly: GCA_031425425.1. Classification (GTDB taxonomy): domain Bacteria; phylum Bacteroidota; class Rhodothermia; order Rhodothermales; family Rubricoccaceae; genus DASVSE01. The sequence goes on along the minus strand of JANPJI010000714.1, from coordinate 2,974 downwards.
CTCACAGCAGGAGGGCGGCGCAGACGTAGTCGGCGAGCAGGACGAAGACGCACCCGAGCACGGCTGCCCGTGTCGTCGAGTCGCCGACGCCCTCGGCCCCGCCCTTGGTGTAGTAGCCCGTGTAGCAGGCGACGCTGGTGATGGCGAAGCCGAACACGAGCGACTTGACGAGCCCGAAGAACACGTCGTACGGCTTGAAGTAGAGGCGCGCGCCCTCCCAGAACGTGGCCGCCGTGAGCTCGCCCGAGAAGTCGGCGACGATCGCGCTCGTCCCCATCCCCACCGTCGTCGCGACGACGTACAGGATGGGGAACATGAGCACGCCCGCCGCGACGCGGGGAACCACGAGGTAGCTCGTCGACGAGAGGCCCATCGCTTCGAGCGCGTCGATCTGCTCCTTGACGCGCATCGTGCCCAGCTCGGCCGCGATCCGCGCGCCGACCCGGCCGCAGAGCACGAAGGCGGTCACGAGCGTGCCGAGTTCGAGGAGAATCGACTGCTCGGCGAACGTCCCGACGATGGACAGCGGCAGGAGCGGGTTCTCGAGCTGGTAGATGGCCTGAACCGTCGTCACGCCGCCGGCGAAGGCCGTCGCGAGCGCGACGATGGGGATCGACTCGATCCCGATGCGGACCATCTGCTCGGAGAGGTTGCGCGCGTAGAGCCGCGGGCTGAGGTCGCGGGGGAGGTTGAAGGCCCGCGCGATCAGCGTCACGTACCGCCCGAACCCTTCGAGGGCGTTCACGAGCGGTGCCACGAGCGCGCGCCAGCCGGCGAGGAGCGCGTCGTCGTCGTCGGCCGGCAGCGGCGGAGCCGGGGCGCGGCGGGTCGGGGCGAGGTCCATGCAGGGGCGCGGCGGCAGCGGGTGACGGACGGGTGGCAGCGCCGGGGGCGATCTTTCCGGACGCGACAAACTACCCCCGCCCGGCAGGCGGTCCGGGGGTGAAGAGGGTGAACGGAAATCGCGTCATCGTCCCCGCTCGCAACCCGCCGGCCCTTTTTCTCTCCAGCGTCCCACATGGCCAAGACCAAGACCCGCTTCGTGTGCCAGGACTGCGGCCACGAGGCGCTCCGGTGGGCCGGGCAGTGCGCCGGGTGCCACGCGTGGAACACGCTCGTCGAGGAGGCCACGCCGCAGGCCAACAAGGCCCCCGTGATGCGGTCCGGGCTGGGCAACGCGGCCGGCGCGCAGGCGTCCGGCTCGGCGCGCCTCGGCGCGGCCTACGGCGGCGTCCGCCCGCAGCGGCTCAGCGAGGTCGCGGTCTCCGAGAAGCACCGGCTCGTGACCGGCCTCGGCGAGCTGGACCGCGTGATGGGCGGCGGCGTCATGGTGGGCAGCCTCACGCTCGTCGCCGGCGACCCCGGCATCGGCAAGAGCACGCTCATGACCGAACTCGCCCGGCGGCTCGGCAACCTGTCGGTCCTGTACGTCACCGGCGAGGAGAGCGCGCAGCAGGTCAAGCTCCGCGCGCAGCGCATGGGCGTCGACACGGACTCGCTGTTCCTCTTCCCCGAAACCAACGTCGAGGCCATCCTCGCGGCTGCGCTCGACGTCCAGCCGGACGTGATGATCGTGGACTCGATCCAGACGGTCTACCGGCCCGACCTCGCGTCTGCGCCGGGCTCCGTCGCGCAGGTCCGCGAGTCCACGGCGGCCCTGCTCGACATCACCAAGACGATGCCGATCACGACGTTCCTCGTCGGCCACGTCACCAAGCAGGGCTCCATCGCCGGCCCGCGCGTGCTGGAGCACATGGTGGACACGGTGGTCCACTTCGAGGGCGACCGGCACCACGCGTACCGGATCCTGCGGGCGGTCAAGAACCGCTTCGGCGCGGCCAACGAGATGGGCGTCTTCGAGATGCGCGAGGGCGGGCTCGTGGAGGTCGCCAACCCGAGCGCGCTGTTCCTCTCGGAGCGGCAGTTCGGGTCGTCCGGCTCGGCGGTCGTGTGCACGCTCGAAGGGACCCGGCCCCTCCTCGTCGAGGTCCAGGCGCTCGTCGCCGGCGCGAGCTACGGGACGCCGCAGCGCACGGCGACGGGCTTCGACAGCCGCCGGATGCAGGTCCTGCTGGCCGTGCTGGAAAAGCGCGAGGGCGTTCGCGTGTCCCAGAGCGACGTGTTCGTGTCCGTGGCCGGGGGCGTGAAGCTGGAGGAGCCCGCAGCCGACCTCGGCGTGCTCCTCGCCGTCGCATCGTCCGCCCGCGACGTGCCTCTCGACTCGGGGACGGCCGTCGTGGGCGAGGTCGGCCTCGGAGGCGAGGTCCGGGCAGTCTCGCGGATGGAGGCGCGCCTCGCCGAGATCCGGCACCTCGGCTTCGAGACGGCGATCGTGCCGCGGGCCGGGCTGAAAGGGCTGAAGGTGCCGAAGGGCCTCGAACTGGTCCCGGTCGGGCGCCTCGGCGAGGCGATGGACCGCGCCGGCGTGGGGAAGTAGCGCGGCACGGGCCAGGCCCTGTGAACCCCCTGCTCGGCCCGCGCCTCGCTCCGCTCACCGCGCGGACCTCGCTGTCCCCCTTCAAGGGGGACAGCCTGAGCGGGCGAATGCGAGCGGAGCGAGTGCCCGCTCGGGCAGGGGGTCCGCTCGCGCGCCTGTCCGTCGGGTAGCTTCGGCGCACCCAACGCCTGCGCTGTGGACTCCGCCCTCGTCGTCCCGCTCCGCCTGTTCCTCCGCGCGCTCGTCGCCGGCCAGCCGCCGCTTCCCGAGCCGGCGCGGTCGGCCGTCGCCCGCGCGGTGGCGCTGCGGCTGACGCCCGCCGAGGCGCAGGACGAGGCCGCCATCGACGCGCTCCGCGCGCGCGTCGCCGCGTCCGGCGACACCGTGGAGGTGGTGGACTACGGGGCCGGGTCGGCGGGTGGGAACGCGCCCGTGCGCCGCGTGGCGGACGTGTACCGCCGCGCGTCCAGCGGGCCGCTGTGGGGGCGTGTGATGACGGGCCTCGTGCGCGGGCTGCGGCCGCGGCGCGTGCTCGAA
>JANPJI010000713.1:0-5493 GCA_031425425.1 Rubricoccaceae bacterium | reverse complement strand
TCCACGAAGCCGTTGCGATTGCCGCTGCCGTCTGGATCCTCAATCACGGCGAGGCCTGCCACGGCCGGCGTACCGCCTGCGACCGTCATGGCGTAGCGGTTCGCCGCCACGTTCTCCTCGGCGATGGGAACGATCCGTTCTGGCGCGGGCCAGAAGCCATCCGTCTCGCGCGAGCCGACCTCGGGCGTGAACGCGAGCGTCGCCGGGCGCCCGACGGCCCCGCCGTACATCCAGTCGTCCGAGCTGCCGTTGACGAGGTAGCCGACTGTCTGGTTGCCCGTCCCGGCGCGGTATCCGTTCCCGGCCGTCAGCCCGCGCGCCGCAGCGACGAACGCCGCTGAATCCGGCGTGTAGAGGTCCGCCTCGTAGCCCCACGGGTAGATGAGCAGGTTGCCGTACGAGTGGTAGTTGAGGGCGACCCGCACCCGGCGGCCCTCCATGAAGTCCCGAAGGGCGGCGGTTTCGGGCTCCGAGAACGGGGCCGGCCCGCGGTAGGTCTCCGAGCCGCCGTTGGGCGACGAGCCGGAGTCGTCGTAGCCCCACTCGTGCCCGTAGTTGCGGTTGAGGTCCACCCCGACCGAGCCGTTGCCGTTGAGCCGGCGATTCTTGCGCCAGAAGCCGCCGCCCGCCGGGTCCGTCGTCTGGTTGTGGACGTAGCCGTCGGGGTTGAGGACGGGCACGACGAACAGGCGGCGGGAGGCGAGCAGGAACTGCGCCTCAGCGTCGCCGCGCCGGAGCAGGTCCCACAGCGAGTACAGGACGGTCACGAGGCCGCCGGGCTCACGGGCGTGGTGGACGGCCGTGAACAGGACCTCGGGCTCGCCCTCATCCACGCCGGGGTTGTCGCCGAGCTCGATCATCCACACCGGCCGGCCCTCGCCCGACGTCCCGATCTGAGTCCGCGCCGAGACGAGCGCGGGGAACTCGGCGCGCATCTGGTCCAGAATGGCGACGGCCTCGGCGAAGGTCGGGTAGCAGCCCATCGTGCCCGTGACGGGGTACGGCGAGGTCGGGCACCCGCCGGCTCCGAGGCTCGCCGTCCGCCGGGCGACCGTCGCCGCGAGGTCGGCGTCGAGCACGTCCACGCGGAGGCCCGCCGCGCGCGCCGCGGCGATGTCCGTCTCGCTGAAGACGGTCCGCAGCGCGGGCGTTCCGTCGGGCCGCTTCTCCGCCACCGCGTGGTCTAGCCCGACCCCGGCCACGGCGAGGCGCGCCGCAGCGTCACCCCCGGCGGCCCCCACAGGTGCCGACACGCGAACGTCGGCGTAGCGCTCGCGCGCGGTCTGAGCCGACTGGGCGGACACGGCCGGGGCGGCGGCAATCAGGGCGAGCAGCAGAGCGAGGCGCATCGGGACGTCTGGACGTGGTCTGTCAAGGTAGGGCGCACCCGGCGTGAAGAGGGCGGAAACCGCGGTGCCCCTCCGAACCGTGGCTGCCGTAGCCCGTTGCCCCACCCTCCCCCGCCGCCCGTGGTCCCCGCTCCCGCCCCCGCCGCCCCGTTCCTCGACGCCGTCCCGGACGCGCGTCTGCCCGCCACGGCGACGCGGGCCGAGCGGATGCGCGGGGCCGCCTTCATGGCCACGAGCGCGCTCGCGTTCAGCGGCATGAGCCTGTTCGTCAAGATGGCCTCGGCGGAGCTGCCGACGATGGAGATCGTCGCCGTGCGCTCGGCCCTGATGACGGCTGCCTCGCTCGTGTTCTTGCGCGCGGCCGGCGTGAGCCCCTGGGGGGTGAACCGGCGGCTGCTCGTCGGCCGCGGCCTGCTCGGAGCGTCCGCGCTGAGCCTGCTCTACGCCGGGCTGGGCCGCCTCCCGCTCGGCGACGCCGTGGCGATCCAGAACACGGCCCCGGTGTGGACGGCCCTGTTCGCCGCCCTCCTGCTCGGCGAGCGCCTGCGGCCGGCCATCGTCGTCGGCGTCGCGGCGAGCCTCGTCGGCGTCGTCCTCGTGGCCCAGCCCGAGGCGCTCTTCGGCGGGTCCGGCGGGCTCGACGGGGTCGGCGTGGCGCTCGTCGGCGTGGCGGCCGTCTTCTCGGGCGGGGCGTACACGGCCATCCGGCGGCTCCGCCTCACCGATCACCCCCTCCCGATCATCCTCGCGCTTTCGTACTGCGGCCTCTTCGTGTCGCTCCCGTTCGCCCTCGGCGGCGGCTGGACGTGGCCGACGCCCGCCGCGTGGGCGCTCCTGCTCGGCGTCGGCGCGTGCACCCAGGTCGGACAGTGGACCCTCACGCGCGGCCTCTACCTCCTCGACGCCGCGACGGCGACAGCCGTGGGCTACGTTCAGATCGTGTTCGCGTTCGTGTGGGGCGTGCTCGTCTTCGGCGACGTGCCGACCGGCCCGCGCCTCGCCGGGGCGGCGGTGATTGTGGCGCGCGTGTTCGCGCTCGTCGCCCGCAGGCCCCCTGTGCCTCAGGCGGACTCCCGCGGCGCAGCGGCCGGGGCGACCGCCGCCGGGGTGACCGCCGCCTGACGAGCGTGGATGTGCTCCTGGAACGCCTTCTGGGCGAACAGCAGCAGCGTGATGCCGGCCAGGATCGAGACGTCGGCCACGTTCCCGATCGGGAACAGCGCGAGGTAGCCGATGACGGGGACCGTCCCCGCCCACACGTCGAGGTGCAGGAAGTCCACGACGTTGCCGAAGCCGAGCGGCGCGTAGCCCCACGCGACGCCGTAGAACACGCGGTCGATGACGTTGCCGAGCGCCCCGCCGAGCACGAGCGCGAGCGCGAGGCGGTACCCGAACGGGGCGTCGCGCACGCGCCACAGCCACACGCCGATCGCGACCGTCGCGAGGACCGAGAAGACGCTCAGGAACAGCTTGCCCGCGTCGCCCCCGCCGAGCTCGAGCCCGAACGCCATGCCGGGGTTCTCGGTGAAGGTGAACCGGAACAGCCGCCCGACGACCGGGATCGACTCGCCGTAGAACATCGACAGCTTGACCCACACCTTGGTGATCTGGTCGACGAGGACGATGAGGACGGAGGCCCAGAGGACGCGCATATCAGGGAACGGCCAACGGGGGTCGGCGATCGGGGAAGAGGAAGAAGGGACGAGCAAGGCGCGGGCCGTTCGGGGTCTGCCGGTACACGTACACCGAGTCCCCGATGGCCGTTGGCCGTTCCCCGGTCCCCTCAGCGCCGCTTCTGCTCGTCGAGCTTGGCGGCGACGGATGTCTCGGTGTGGGGCACGGCCAGCAGGCGCTCGCGCGCAATCGGGTCGCCGGTGACGCGGCACACGCCGTAGGTCTTGTTCTCGATCCGCCGGAGGGCGCGGTCGAGGTGGCCGACGAACGTCTGCTGGCGGCCGATCATCTGGTACAACTGCTCGCGCTCGGCGGCGTCCGAGCCCGCGTCGGCCATGTGGAGCGAGTAGGCCGTGTCGCCGCCGGCCTCGCGGCTCTCCTTGAGGCGCGCCCGCATGGACTCCACTTCGTCGAGCGCGTGGCGGCGTTTGCCTTCGATGAGCGTGCGGAACTCGTCGAGCTCGGCGTCCGAGAAGGGCGTGCGGCGGTCTGTGGGCTCCAACTGCGGGGGGATCAGGGGAGGGCGGCGCGGCGGACGGCGAGGGTCGCCGGGCCGTCGCCGAAGTCGTCGGTGAGGACAGCGTCGCCGACCGGGGCCTCGTGGGCCTCGAAGACGACGGCAAGTGTCTCGGCCTGGATCGTGGCCGCGTGGTGCCGCAGCGCAGCGGCTGTTTCAGGGGGAGCCTGAAAGGTAAGGGCGATGCGGTCCGACACGGCGAAGCCAGCCTCCTTGCGGAGGTTCTGCACGCGGTTGACGACCTCGCGGGCGACGCCCTCGGCCCGCAGGTCGGCGTCGATGGCCGTGTCGAGCGCGACGGTCACGGTCTGGACGGACCCGTCCGGCATCTGGGCCGCCTCCTGCCGCACCGGCCGGCCCTCGACGCCCTCGCTCACGACGTCGAGGTCGCCCGCGACGAGTTCGACCGGCCCGTCCGCGAGGTCCAGCACGAGGCGTCCCGTCGCCTCGTACGCCTCGACGGCGGCGGAGTCCAGGTCGCGGACGGCCGCGTTGACGGCCTTCATCTGCGCGCCGAGGCGCCTGCCGAGCGCCTTGAAGTTGGGCTTGGCCGTCTTCGAGACGATGCCGCCCGAGGCCGTGTCGAGGCGTTTCACGTTGACCTCGTCCAGCACGATCGCCTCGACCGAGCGCAGCGCCGCCTCGTCCACGCCGCCCGGGCCGACGACGACGGTGACGGCCGCGAGCGGCTGGCGGACGTTGATGGCCGCCTCGTTGCGGAGCGCGAGCGTCGCCGTGACGACGGCGCGGGCGAGCGCCATGCGCCCGTCGAGGTCGGCGTCGAGCCGCGACGCGTCGGCCGTGGGCCAGCGCTCCAGGTGGACAGAAGCGCGCTCGCCCGTCAGGAGCCCGAACAGCCACTCGGACGTGAATGGCGCGATGGGGGCCATGAGCGTCGATACGGCGACGAGGCACTCGTACAGCGTCTCGTACGCGGTGCGCTTGTCGGCCCCACCTCCGGCGGCGCTCCCCGCGTCGCCCTTGGACCAGAACCGGCGGCGGCTCCTCCTGAGGTACCAGTTCGAGAGGTCGTCCACGAATGCCTCGACGGCCCGGGCCGCCCGTGTGGGGTGGTAGGCGTCGAAGGCCTCCGTCGCCTCGGTGACGGTGGACTGGAGGCGCGAGAGGACCCAGCGGTCCAGCTCGGACCGCGACGCAGTCGGGAGCGCCGCCGAGGCGTCGTAGGCGAAGCCGTCGAGCGCGGCGTAGGTCGAGAAGAAGGTGTAGGTATTGACGAGCGTGCCGAACAGCTTGCGCCGCGTGGCCTCGACAGCGGCGTCCGAGTATTTGAGGTTCTCCCACGGCGGAGACGCGCTCATCATCGTCCACCGCACGGCGTCCGCCCCGTGGCGCTCGATGGTGGCGAAGGGGTCGACGGTGTTGCCGACCGACTTGGACATCTTCTGGCCCTCGGCGTCGAGGACGAGCCCGTTCACGACGACGTTCCTGTACGCCACGCGGTCGTCTACGAGCGCGGCGATGGCGTGGAGCGTGTAGAACCAGCCGCGCGTCTGGTCCACGCCCTCCGCGATGAAGTCGGCCGGGAAGCTCTCCGCGAACTTTTCCTTGTTCTCGAACGGGTAGTGCCACTGCGCCCACGGCATCGCGCCGGAGTCGAACCAGACGTCGACGAGGTCCGGGATGCGGCGCATCGTCCCGCCTGCGCCGTCGGGCCACGTGATGGCGTCGACGTAGGGCCGGTGGAGGTCGAGCTCGCCCGTGTGCGGGTTGATGGCCTCGGGCGGGAACGTGCCGCCGGCCTTCTCCAGCAGCTCGGCGACCGATCCGACGACCTCGTAGCGGTCCTCGTCTTGGTCCGACACCCAGATCGGGAGCGGCGTGCCCCAGAAGCGCATCCGCGACAGCGCCCAGTCGACGTTGTTTTCGAGCCACTGCCCGAACCGGCCCGTCCCGATGCCCTCCGGCTGCCAGTTGACGGTGCGGTTCAGCTCC
>JANPJI010000712.1:0-5300 GCA_031425425.1 Rubricoccaceae bacterium | reverse complement strand
GGCCTCCTCGCCGGCCGGCCGGAACATGCGCTGGAGGTGCTGCACCGAGAGCTTCATCGGCATGAGCGGGTTCTTGATCTCGTGCGCCACCTGGCGGGCCATCTCGGACCACGCCAGTTCGCGCTCCTGCTCCGCGAGGCGGCGGCGGCTTTCTGCGAGCTGCGCCTGCATCGCGTTGAACGTCTCGACGAGTTCGCCGACCTCGTCCTGCGTCTCGACCGGGATCGGGGCCTCCGTCCCGCCCGCGCCGACGTTCTGGAGGCCTTCGCGGAGGCGGCCAAACGGGCGCGTGAGCTGGCTCGCGAGCAGGATCGCGAGGACGACGATGGCGACGAGCAGCACGAGGAGCCCGCCGAAGAGGTAAGCCACCATGCGCGCCTGGCCGACCTCGATGGTCGCCTGCTCCGAGAGCGTCGGCACGGCGAGGGCGCCGGCGGGGCGGCCGGCCGCGTCGGGGAGCGCCTTGTAGCCCGTCGTGTACGTGAACGTCCCGATGCGGTCCTGGGCGAAGGCGTACGGCTCGCCGTCGAGGAAGAGCGCGCGGTAGACGGCCCCCGGAAGGCGCGGCTCGATGAGGCGCTGGCGGACGAGCTGCCGCCGCGAGGACGCCTCGAGGTCGGCTCCGCGGTAGAGGTGGACGTCCGCGCCGAGGGCCTGCGCGACGGCGTCGAGGCGCGCGGCAGGCGTTGCCGCGGGCGTGTCGGCCGTAGCGGCGTTGAGCGACGCCTCCGCCCGGCCGAGGCGCTGCCGGAGCTGGTCGCGGACGGCCTGGCGGTTCTGCTCCACGATCACGCGCTGCCCGATCACGGCCGTCAGGCCGACGCTGGCCAGGCCGACGATCAGGAACCGGTTGAGAACCTTGTCGCGGAAGCGCGTCCGCGGCGCAGGGATGAGCCCGATCCGGCGGCGCACGACGAGCCCGACGGCGTACACGAGCGCCCCGGCGGCGAGGCCCGAGAGGCACAGCCGCAGCAGCACGAACAGCACGTCGAGGCGGTCGTCGGCCGGGCCGCGGACGACCACGACATCCTGCGCGTCCGCCCCGATGCCCTCGTAGTAGGCGCGGCTGAGGTCGCCGCCGATGCGCTCGGGGCGGTACAGCGACCGGCCGCTGCCCTGGAGCCGGGCGTAGACGGCCGAGTCCAGCCGGAGGGCGGCGTCGCCGCGGGAGCGGACGAGCACGCCGTCGTCGTACTCGGCGTAGGCGAGCGCCTCGTCGTCGAGCCCGAACAGGCCCGCGGGCGCGAGCACGCGCGGGAACGGCGTCTCGGTCGCGAAGCGGGCCGGGCGCGGCGTCGTCCGGAGGTAGACCCACGCGACGGGCGCGCCCGCCGCGCCGGCCGCGCCGTCGCCGAGGAGCGGGCCGATGGCGGCTGTGCGAGAGAGCCCGCGCCGGCCGGCGACGGGCTCCGAGCGGCGAATGAAGCTCTCGCCCGTGCGCCCCTCGAACGTGGCCCGCATGGCGTCGTAGCCCAGCGGGTCCGCCCGGCCGACCGACGGTGCCGGGGCACCCTCGACCTCGCTCCCGAGCGTGTCGCCGGCCGGGCTCACGAGGCGCACCTCCACGGCGACGTCGGCGAGCGAGCCGAGCAGCGAGCTCGTGAGCAGGCCCGCGGCGAGGTCGTCGAGCACGGCCCGCGTCGAGTCGTTGGGGCCGGGGCCGCCGGAGCGGCGCACCGAGTCCGCTAGGGCGACGGCCTCCAGCAGGGCGGGTCGGAGCGCGTCGTCGGCGCGCGCCTCGGCGAGGACCTGGTCCACGGCGAACGCGACGCGGCTGTCGCGGGCGTCGGCGAAGGCCTGCGCCGCGTCGGCGAGTTGGGCGTCGGAGCGCTCGCGGAGGCCGCCGCGCATCATGCCGTAGAGGGCCGGCGCGAGCACGAGCGCCCCGACGAGCGCGCCGCGGAACGTCAGGGGCCACACCCACCGCTCGGGGCGGCCGATGAGGACGGCCGCGAGCGCCCCACCGAGGGCGGCCACGGACACGACGGCGAGCACGGGCAGGTCGTCGCGGGCGGCGAGCGTGCCCGCGACGACCTGCGTCGACGCGACGGCGACGGCGGCGGGGAGCGCCCACCCGCGCCAGCCCTCCCGCTCCATCCCCGCCCACGCCACGACGATCGTCGCCGCGACGAGCCCGATCGCCGACGCGAGCAGGGCCGCCAGCGACCCGAGTGCGGCGACGAGGAGCCCGTCGAGGACCGGCCCCGAGCGGTCCGTGTATCCGATCGTCGCGTCGAGCACGGCCTGCCGGGCGAGGGCGGCCACGACGAGCGCGGCCACAGGTGCCACGACGGCCACGACGGCGAGCCCGACGACGCGGCGGACCGGCCCGCGCGTCCCGCTCGCGGCCGCGGCGGCGGCGTAGCGGAGCGCGAACGCGAGCACGGCCCCGGTCGAGGCGATCACGACGGCGGCCGTCAGCGCGAGGTCGCCGGGCGAGCGGAACAGGCCGTCCCCGGCGTCGAGCGCCAGCACGGACGGGTCGAAGAGGGCCGCCGTGCGGTGCGCGCGGTCCAGCCACCGCACCGGCACGTCGAGCGCGAGCAGGCCGTACCGCGTCGCGGCGAGCGCGCCGATCGCCGCGACGAGGACGGCCCCGGCCCGGACCCACCGGCCGCGCGTGTTGTCGGCCTCGGCCGCGCGGATCGCGGCGAACAACGCCCGGACGAGCCCGCCGACGAGCCACGCCAGCAGGAGCGTCGCCCAGAGCGCGGCGGCGTTGCGCGGGCCGCGCCGCGCGAGCGCGTCGAGCGCGCGCGCGCTCGGGACCGTCGCCGCGACGCGCCCGACGACGCGCCCGTCCGGCCCGCGCAGCGCCTCGGACTCGGGCACGGCCCCCCGCGGCCCGAACTGGACCAGGAACGGCACGTCGATGCCCGCACGCCACTCGTCACCGATGTCGTAGTCCTGGAGGTAGCGGTTGCGCACGGGCACGGCGGCCTGTGCCAGCCGGACGACGCGGACGGCTCCGAGCACGGCCCCAGAGCTGTCGCGAACGGGCCACCACAGCGTGAGCGCACGCCGCCCGGCGTCGTCGCGGTCGGTTCGCGAGACGACCGTGTCGGGCGGCGGGCCGGTCGCGCGCGGGAACGAGAACCCGGTCCACGCCACGAGCGCCCCCGTCCGTGCGACGACCTCGACCGACGTCGATGCGGGCACGTCGAGCGCGCCCACGGCACCGAGCGCGCCGCCGTCGATGGCCGCCTCGGCGGTGTCGGGCCGAGCGAGGGCGCGCAGGACGGCCGGATCCGCGGCGGTTTCCCGGGCCTCGGCCTCCATCTCGCCGAACACGTCCGCGAGGGCCGCGCGAACCTCCGCGACCGCCTCGGACTGCGCGCGGGCCGCGCCGGCGGCGTCGGTCTGCCGCACCCGCCACGCCTCGGCGGCGGCCGTCGCCGCGAGGAGCAGCAGCAGCACGAGCGCGCCCGCGGCGAGCACGGAGACAGGGCGGGAGACGGGCACGAGGAGGGCGCAGAACCGGACGCAAGATCGGCACCGGCACGGCGCAGCGCGCCGTGGCGACGGCTACCGCTCGCCGCCGCGCAGGAGCGACGGGCGCTCGACGCGTACCGAGGCGAGCTCCCACGCGTCGCCCGCGGCGCGGTGCAGCACGCGCACCGACAGGGGTGCCCCGCCGTCCTGCGTCCAGTACCGCCCGATGGCCGTCCGGCCGTCGTCGCTCGACGCCCGCTCGGGCAGCGAGACGCGCTCGGGCGGGTAGCGCCGGAAGAAGTCCCGGAGCACGTGCGCGGCCTGCGCCCGGCGGTACGTGCTGCCCTGGCCGAAGAGGACGATCTCGACGCGCGCCGCGGACCCGTCGAGGACCGCCTCGGCGTCGGCGGCCTGGAGGGCGGCCTCGACCTTCGCGACCTCGTCCACGGAGAGGGCGCTCTGGGCGAAGGCGGCCACGCCGGCCAGAAGGGCGAGCGCGCACGCGGCGAGGCGGAGCGGGGACGTGAATCCGGCGGACATGCGGGGGACGGAGCAAGCGAACACGGCAGACTGCAAAAGGTAGGCCGAACGGGCAGGGGCGCGCAATCGGCCCGTGCGCGCGGATCGGGTCGGTTTCAGGCGTCGCGGCGGGCGGACAGGCCGGCCCCGGCAGCGGTCACCCGCCATCACCCGAACGTCACGACGGTCACGCCGTCTCCGCCCTGGTCGAGGGGGGCCACGGCGAAGCCCGCGAGGTCGCCCCGCCGCGCGAGGGCCTCGTGGATGGCTGCCCGGAGCGCGCCGGTCCCCTTGCCGTGGAGGATTTCGAGGCTGGCGACGCCCGCGACGAGCCCCTCGTCCACGAACTGCTCGACGTCGGCGAGGGCCTCGTCGACGCGGGCGCCGCGCAGGTCGAGGCGCGTGCGGACGCTCAGCGCAGGCGTCGCGGACGCGGTGGCCCTGCGCTCGGACCGCCGCGAGAGGGCCGGGCTGCTCCGCGAGGGGCCACCGCGCGCGGCAGGTCCGCCGACCTTGACGAGGCGGCCGAGCTTGACCCGGCTCACGAGCTGCCCGAACGCCACGACGGCCTCGCGCGCCGTGAGCTCGATGACCTCGCCGACCGGCCCGCCCTCGTCCACGCGGACGTGGTCGCCGGTCTCGATCGGGCCGACGGCGGCGACCGCGGCCGGGGCGGTCGTCGTGCGCTTTCGCTCGGTCTGGCGGCGCTTCACCGCGCCGGTCCGCTTCGCGACGACCGCGCGGGCGGCGTCGAGCGCCTCGCGGGCCTCGCGCGTCGCCTCGGGGTCCGCCTGCGCCTCGCGGATCTCGCGGACGGCCCGCTCGACGGCGGCGTTGGCCCCGGCGAGGATCTCGTCCGCCTCGGCGAGCGCCTGGGCGCGGCGCGCGTCGGTGTCGGACCGGAGGCGGTCGAGGCGGGCGTCGTAGTCGGCCCGCGTGCGGTCGGCCCGGGCGAGGCGCTCGTCGGCTTCGGCGAGGCGCGCGGTCGCCGCGGCGAGGTCCGCCTCGGCCTCGGCGGCGCGCTTCTCGACATCGGCCACGAGCGCGTCCAGCCGCACGCTGGCCTCGCCGACACGCTCGCGGGCGTCCTGGACCACCGGCGCGGGCAGGCCGACGCGCGCGGCGATCTCGAAGGCGTACGACGACCCCGGCACGCCCGCCCGGAAGCGGTACGTCGGCGCGATCGTCTCGCGGTCGAACGCCATCGAGCCGTTGGCGACGCCCGGCGTGTCGTGCGCGAACGCCTTGAGCGCGCCGACGTGGGTCGTGGCGACGACGCGCGTGCCGCGCGCGGTGAGCCGCCGCAGGACCGCCTCGGCGAGCGCGCCGCCCTCGGCGGGGTCCGTGCC
>JANPJI010000711.1:0-6285 GCA_031425425.1 Rubricoccaceae bacterium | reverse complement strand
GTTGGTGTCGGCGCGGGAGCGGGGTCCGCCGAGGGCGTCCGAGTACTGGCGCCCGCCGACGCGTACCTCGAATCCGCGGGAACGGACGGCGGCGCGGACCGCCTCGATGGCGCGCGGCGACACGCTGGACTCGACGAACAGGGCGGGCAGCCGGCGCTCGGCCACGAAGTCCGCCAGTTCGCGGACGTCGGCCGTGCCGGCCTCGGTCGCCGTCGAGATCCCCTGGAGGCCGCGAACGTCCACGCCGTAGGCCTTCCCGAAGTAGTTGAACGCGTCGTGGGCCGTGACGAGCACGCGGCGCTCGGGCGGAAGCTCGGCGACGCGCGTGCGGACGTAGGCGTCGAGCGAGTCCAGCCGGGCGTCGTAGGCGAGGCTCCGTGCGCGGAACGCGTCGGCGTGGGCGGGGTCGGCCGCGGCGAGCGCGTCCGCGACGGCGACGGCGACGCGGCGCCACAGCGTGACGTCCATCCAGACGTGCGGGTCGTAGGTCCCGCCACTCGTCGCCATCGTGCCCGAGGCGGCGATGAGGGCGTCCTCGCCGATCGACTCGGCGACGGGCTCGACGCCGATCCCGCGCCGCGCGACGCCTTCGAGGACCTCGCCCATCTTGCCTTCGAGGTGGAGCCCGGTGTAGAGGATGAGGTCCGCTCCCACCATCCGGGCCACGTCCGACTCGCGGGCACGGTAGAGGTGGGGGTCCACGCCCGGCCCCATGAGCGACTCGACGTCGATGTCGGACCCTCCGATCTGGCGGGCGAGGTCGGCCACGAGGCTCGTGGTCGTCACGACGCGAAGCCGGCCCCCCGTCGGGGCGTCGGCTGGTGTGCCGCGTTCGCAGCCGGCGAGCAGGACGAGGGCGGCGACACAGAGAATCAGGCGGTTCATTCGGGTCGGGAGACGTCGGAGACGGAGAGGAAAGCGGCGGCATTGGGGCGGAGCGAGGTCCGCTCGCCCGCACGCCCGCCGGACAACAGGCGCACCGCCACGGACCCGTCCGCGGCGACGGCGTCGACCGTAAACCGGGTGCCGGGGTACAGCCCGACGTCTCCGACGTGGCGGAGCAGGTCGGCGTCGTGGTCCGAGACCTCGGCGACGGTCGCCGTCTGCCCCGCGTCGAGACGCGCGAGCGGGAGCGCGTCGCGCTCGGGGAGGACGAGGTCTGGGGTCGGGATCGGCGCGCCGTGCGGGTCGACCGTCGGGAAGCCGAGCGCGGCGTCGATGCGCGCTTCGAGGTCTTCGGAGAGCACGTGCTCCCACGCCTCGGCCTCGTCGTGGAGGCGGTCCCACGGGACGCCGAGCGCCGCGTGGAGGTACGTCTCGACGAGGCGATGGTGGCGGATCGTCTCGACGGCGATGCGCCGGCCGGCCTCGGTGAGGACGACGCCGCCATAGGGGACGTGCTCGACGAGGTTCAGGCCGGCCAGCTTCTTGACCATGCCCGTCACCGAAGCGGCGGCCACGCCGAGGCGCTCGGCGAGCGCGCTCGTCGTTACGCGCCCGCCCGCCGCCCCGAGGTCGTGGACGGCTTTGAGGTAATCCTCGACGGCTTGCGTGTGGGCGGGCATCGGGAACGGTTTAGGTGGACCTAAGTTAGTCGTGCCTAATCCGCCAACCCCACCGATGCGTCTCTGTTCCCTCATCCTGCTCGCCTTCACCGCGATTCCCGCCACGGCCCAGCCCATCGCAACGGACCGCCCGGATTTTACCGAGAGCACATCGTCGGTCGCCTTCGGGCGCCTCCAGGTCGAGGCTGGCACGACGATCGCGCGCGAGCCGGGCGTGGGGACCGTCTGGTCCGGCCCCGAGACGCTCCTCCGAGCCGGCCTGGGAAGTGGATTCGAGGCGCGCCTCGTCCTGCCCGACGCCGCCGCCCCGTTCACGCCGCGCCTGGGCGAGGCCGAGTTTGGCGACGTAGCCGCCGGGTTCAAGGCCGAACTCGGGCAGGCGGCGGGCGTCGACGCGGCCGTCATCGCCGAGGTGTCCGTGCTCGGGAGCGCGGGACCGAGCCCGCGGGCTCTGTTCATCGTCGGCCGCGACGTCGGGCCGGCGGTGTCGGTCGGCGCGCAGGCCGAGGCGGTATTCGACCGCGACGCGGAGCGCGTGCTCGTCGGCGCGACGCTCGTCGGCGGGCTCGGGCTGAGCGAGCGCGTCGGGGCGTTCCTCGAAGTGGCCGCCTCGGCGCTGCCCGAGGGGCCGGCGGCCGTCGTGCTGCACCACGGCTACACGCTCGCCCTCGGCGAGGCGCTCCAGCTCGACGTCCACGGCGGCGCAGGGCTCACGCGGACGGCCCCGGACGTGTTCGTCGGGGCTGGCGTCGGCGTCCGCTTCTAAGGGATTGCGGCGTTACCGCTCGGCGAGGCGCAGCGCCGTCGAGTCCGGCAGGGCGGCGGCGGCGAGGACCTCGATGCGCGGCGCGGTCTGGAGCGTGAGCGTCACCTTGTCGCCCGGCGCGAGGCCGGCGACGACGGACGAGTCCGCGAGTGGGAAGTCCATCCGCATCGCGTCCATCACGTCCGGGATGGCCTCGTGGTCGAACGTCGCCGCGGCCCCGTCGAAGACGGTCCGCTCGTAGACCGCCCGTACGGCGACGGTCTCGGCGGGCACGGCCGGTTCGGTGGCGCATCCAGCGACGAGCAGTACGAAGGGGAGTAGGCGCATGGGTCTGGAGACGAAACGCAGGCGCGCCCGTTCCGAACGGGTCGAAACGGGCGCGCCCAGAACTGGCCGGAAGACGCTACTGGAGCGTCGTGAACGACCGGCCCGCTGGGTTGACCACGTACCGGAACGTGTACGTCCGGTCCGGGGTGTCGGTCGGCCCGCCGACCGTGATCGGGGCTGCAGGCGCGCCGCGGTAGTAGCTCTGGATCTGGACCTTGGCGTAGCCCTGGCCGTCGGCGGTCCGGACGAGGATCGTGCGACCGGGGATCGGCGAGATCAGGTTCTGCGGCTGGTTGTAGTTGTACCAGCCGTTGTTGGAGCCCGTGCAGATGGCGCGCGGCGCGCCCGGCACCGGCCCGTTCGGCGTGTTGGAGCCGGGGCAGGCCGACGCGGCCGCGCCGTCGACGCGGAGCGCGACCGAGTCCGGGACGGACGTGAACTCGTCGAACAGGCCCACGGCGACCGTCGCCGCACCCTGGCCCGGCCCGCTCGTGCCGCCGTTGACGATGATCGTCGTGCCGCGGAAGCCGATGTCCCACCGGGTCGTCGCCGAGTCGGTGCGGACCGGGTTGTCGTAATTCAGGACGACGCTGCTGTCGCGGAGCGAGTAGAGCGTGAAGCGGCCCGTGGCGCGCGTGGCCCCCGTGTTGGGGTCGCGGGTCGCCGGGTCGGCGACGATGTCGGAGGCAACGCGCGCCTCGATGGGCGTCTCGACGAGCGGGTCGGCCGAGTCGCAGGCGGCGAGAGGGAGGCCGAGAAGGGCCACGAGAACAGGAATACGGAACATCGGGGGGATGGAAGGAAAACGGGACAACGGAATGCCGGGCCAGAGGGCCGGGCGTCCGCGCTAGAAGGAGACGTCGACGGCGGCGTAGACGCGGCGGCCGGCGAGCGTCGGCTGGAGGTCGGGCCGGGTCGTGTCGAACGCGTTGTCGATGCCGAGCTGGAGGCGGGCCGTGCGGGAGCCGAACGCGATGTCGCGGCCCACCGTGGCGTCCCAGATCGCCGTCGCCGGGACGAACTCGTCGCGTCGCGTGGCGAAGCCGTTGCCATCAAGGTCGCGCAGGGCGGTCCGGCTGCGGAGCCGGCCGCGGACCGAGCCGGCCCAGCCGCGGGCGGCGTAGGCCGCGCGGAGCGTGCCCTGGTGCGTGGCGCGGCCGATGAGGTTGGTGTAGTCGCCGAGGGCCACGCGCGCCTCGGTCCCGGCCTCGTCGCGGCTGAAGACGGTCCCGGCGCGGATGGCGTCCACGAGGTCGAGGTCGCGGGAGCGGAGCCACTGGTAGCCCGCGCCGACGTTGAGCCCGCCGAGCGGGCTCGCGCTGACGTCCGCCGTGACGCCCTCGGTGCGGACCCGGTCGACGTTGAGGTAGCTGAACACGGGGCCGCCGCCGGCGAGCTGCGCGACGGGCTGGACGTCGATCAGATCCGTGACGGCGTTGCGGAAGCCGCCGAGCGTGAGCCGCACGCCGGCGACGGGCTCGGCCTCGACCTCGGCGTTGACCGCGACCGACGACTCGGGGCGGATCCCGCCGAGCGTCGCCGGGTCGAGGTAGACCTCGCCGAGGCGGCCCTCGGCGCGGAGCCGGTCGAGCGCCTCGGCGACGCGCTCGGCCCCGTACACGACGTACCCGCCGGCCGCGTTGGTGAACGAGAGGTAGAGCTGGCGCGGGTCCGGCGAGCGGAAGCCCGAGCCGACCGAGAGCCGCGCCCGGAGCCGCTCCGACGGCCGGACGAGAACCGCCGCGCGCGGCGTCACGCGCGACCCGACGGACGAGTAGTCGTCGAGGCGCGCGCTGAGGTTGACGGCGACGAGCCGCGACGGCTCCCAGTCGTGCTGGACGAACCCGTATGCCGTCGTCTGCGTGGGGTCGGTGCCGCCGTAGCGGTTGCCACCGATGGCGTCGCGCAGAGCGCCCGCGCCGACGAGGGTCCGGTGGCGGAGGCTCCAGATGGCGCTGAGGTGCGCCTCGGCCTTCGTCAGCGTCTGGTCGAACCGGTCGTCGAACGTTCTCGCGCCCGTCGTCCGGTCCACGACGTCCGTGTCGAGGCGGTAGCCCGAGGCGTAGAGCGAGAGGTCGCCTGCGAGGCCGACGCCGCGGACGCGGCCAAACGTGTGCCGGAGGTCGGGGTGGACGCTCCAGTCGAGGCGCCGCTCGGTCTGGTCGATGGGCGCCACCGCGCCTAGGGCGTCCGTGAAGCCGTAGCTCTGGTCCACCTCGCCGGCCGTGGCGCGGAGCCCCAGGTCGAGCGTGGTCCGGTCGCCGAGGGCGGCCGTCGCGCGGAGGTCTGCGGTCGTCTCGCCGACAGCGGGAGTCGTCGGGCCGAACAGCGTCGGGTCGAGGTCGTAGCCCTGCGTCGCGTATCGGTCCAGCAGGACGCGCACGCCCAGCGGGCCGCTGCGCCACGCGCCGGCCGTCTCGCCCTGCGCGCTGAAGTGGGTCGTTCCGAACGTGCCCGCGCGGGCGCGCAGCCGCCCCGCGGTTCCCGTTGGGGCGCTCGTGACGAGGTTGATGACGCCCGCAAGCGCGTCGGAGCCGTAGAGCGACGACGACGGCCCGCGGACGATCTCCACGCGGTCGAGCCCGGACACGGCGAGGCGCCGGAGGTCCAGCACGCCGGCGTCGCGGCCCACCACAGGCTCGCCGTCGATGAGGACGAGCGTGTAGGCCGGGTCGAGGCCCTGGATCTGGACGCCCGCTCCGAAGTCGCTCGTGATCGTCAGGCCGGGCACGTCGGCGAGCAGGTCCGTCAGCCGGAGCCGCCCGTCTGCCTCGGCGTCGCGGGCGTCGACGACGGTCGTGGGGACGGCGACGTCTTCGAGCGCCTCGGCGGTGCGGGTCGCGGTCACGACGACGCGCCCGAGCGTGCGGCCTGCGGCCGAGTCGGGTGGCGCACGGCGCGGCGCGGCCTGCGCGAGCGCAGCCGAGGCCGGGGCGACGGCGAGCACGGCGAGCAGGAGAAGCCGGAGGGCGGGCATCGGTCGCGTTATCTGGATCGAGTCTACGGTACGGCTGAGCAGTGGCGTTGTGTTCCGTCATTCCTGTCTTCGCCCTGTCTGGACGCGGCGCGGCACGCGGACGGGCTGGACCCAACGCGCCTCGGGGCAGGGGCCGTATGCCGCGGCGCTGGACGCGTGTGGGGACGCGGCGGGGCGCGGGTGGGGTCGCGGCGGGGCGCGGCACAGCACGCTGTGCCCCTACGGTGCCCGTTCCGAACCGCGGTGCCCGTTCCGAACCGCGCCCCGATCCCCGGTCCCCCGCCTTTCCACACAACCTTCGCTCCCCTGTTGCGCCCGTTTCACGGCCCCGGAGGGGCGACTCGGTAGCTTCGAGCCTTTCGCCCTCGAACCCTCCGCCCGAGATGGAAACCGTCCGTACTCCCGGCACGACCGGCAGCGTCCTTCAGGTCATCGGCCCCGTCGTCGACTGCGAGTTTCCCGCGGGGGCCGTCCCCGAGATCTTCGACGCGCTCGAAGTGGCCCGCGAGGGCGACGTGCCGCTCGTGCTCGAAGTGCAGCAGCACCTCGGCGAGAACCGCGTCCGCACCATCTCGATGGACTCCACGGACGGCCTCACCCGTGGAACGGAGGTCGTCGGCACGGGCCGGACGATCCAGATGCCCGTCGGC
>JANPJI010000710.1:0-4629 GCA_031425425.1 Rubricoccaceae bacterium | reverse complement strand
GGCCCGCAAGGACCTCGTGGGCTCGGGCGACCGCTCGGCCAAGATCCGGACGTACAACTTCCCGCAGGGCCGCGTGACGGACCACCGCCTCGACGGCGACGACAAGAACCACGCGCTCCAGGGCGTCCTCGCGGGCGACCTCGCGCCGATCGTCCGCGCACTCCAACTCGCCGACCGTCAGGCGCGCATGGACGGCGAGCCCAGAGGAGACTAGGAGGTAGAAAGAAGAGCCAAGCCGCACTTCCCCCCCCCCCTCGTTCCGTCGCCCACTTCCCCTCTCCAACCTTCTCTCTCCAACCCCTGTGACGCTCTACCTCACCCGTCACGGCGAGACGGATGCCAACGCCGCCGGCCTCGTGCAGGGTCGTGGGATGGACCCCGACCTCAACGCGGTCGGGCACGCGCAGGCCGAGGCGCTCGCACGGTGCCTCGCCGATGTGCCGCTCGCGGCGGTGTACACGAGCACGCAGCGCCGGTCGCAGCAGACCGCCGAGCCGACGCTCGCCGGCCACGACGGCGCACGCCTCGTCGTCCGTGCCGGGCTGGACGAGATGGACTGGGGCGTCCACGAGGGGAAGGGCTACACGGCCGAGTCGTCCGACCCGGCCACGTTCGCCGCATACGAGGCGCTGAACCGGGCCTGGGCGGCGGGGCAGAGCGAGGTGCGCATCGAGGGCGGCGAGTCGCCGGACGAGGTGTGGAGCCGCGTCCGGCCCGTGCTGGTCGAGATAGGCGAGGCGTTTCCGCAGGGCGCGGTCCTCGTCGTGTCGCACCGGCGGCTGCTGCGCGTGCTGCTGGCAGGTCTGCTGCCCGGCGGCGGGCTGGAGCGGATGCACGACTACCCCCACGCCAACGCCGCCCTGAGCGTGCTGGACGTCCCCGGCGGCGTCCTCGGGCCGGACGTCCGGCTGATCACGCTCGCCGACCTCTCCCACCTCGCCCCGGCCTAGCCGCCCGCCATGCTCCGCAACGCCTTCACGCCGCCCTGCGGGTTCGACCTCGCCACGACGACCGTCGCCACCGCCTCGGGGCTCGCCTCGATCGCGTTCTGGGGGTTCCGCCTCGTGGTCCACCCCGACGGGGCGTGCTTCGTCCACGAGACGTACTACGACGCCCGCGAGGGCCTGCTCGGGATCGCCCGCGACCCGGCGCGGCCCTGCGGCGACACGGCGGCCGACGTCCGCGACACGCTCGGGCGCATGAACGAGGGCCTCTCCGAGACGCCGCTGCGCTTCCTGGACTACGCCCCGGACGACGCGCCGGTGAGCAACAACTGAGGTCGGAGGGCTGAAGGCAGCGGACGATGGCAGTTATGGGGCGGCCGCACGCGCCGAGGCGCTCATCGAGCAACCACACAAAACCCGTGTCATCCCGAGCGGGGCGAAGGATCTCAGCGCGGCGTCGAGATCCTTCGCTCCGCTCAGGATGCCAAGATGCGGGGAATGGTGGTCGATTTCCGCTCACCGCTCACCGCTCACCGCTCACCGCTCACCGCTCACCGCTCATGTCCGGGTGCACCAGGCGGGTGAACCCGACCCGCTTACGCCGCGGCGCGGCTCGCGGCCTCGGCATCGCGCTGGAGCCAGAACACGAGCACGTCGTCGTCGAAGTGCGGCTTCTCGCTGCGGCGGAGCAGCCACGACAGCAGCGTGTGGACCGGCGCGTGCGTCTCGAGCGCGGCCTGCGCGCCGAGCGCGACGCCGGCCTCGCCGAACATCCCGCCGTTCTGCATGACCTGCTCGTTGAGCCCGTCCGTGTAGCACAGCAGCGCGCTGCCCGGCGGCAGGTCGAACACGTGGTCCACGTACTCCGTCTCGGGGTCGAGCCCGAGGATGAGGTCCGAGTACTCGACCAGGCCCGGCCCCTGCGGCGTGGCGAGGATGGGCCGGCAGTGGCCCGCGTTGGCGTACACGACCCGGTTCGTGGCCGGCTCCCAGCGCAGCAGCAGCAGCGACGCGAAGGTCTCCTCGAGGACCTGGTCCGTGATCAGCATCTCGTTGACCCGCTTCATGAGCGCGGCCGGACTCACGGTCGTCCGGAGCATGGCGTGGATCGTGCTCCGGATGTACGACAGGAACGAGAAGGCGTAGAACTTGGCCTGGAGGCCCTTGCCCATGATGTCGCCGACCGTGAACAGGTAGGACCCGTCCTCGGCGCGCGTCCAGTCGAAGAGGTCGCCGCCGCCGTCCTCCTTGGGGCGCGAGAAGAAGAGGGCGCGGTAGCCGGGCTCGGACGGCATCTCGCGCGGCAGCAGCCGGTCCGAGAAGTCGCGGCCGATCTTGGCGTTGAGCTTGGTCTGGTAGATCTGGCTCCGCTGGACGATCTGGTCCACCCGGCTGATGAGGTGGTCCACGTCGAACGGCTTCGTCATGTAGTCGTCAACGCCCTTCTTGAGGCCCTTCTGCCGGCTGAGGTCGTCCGTCTTCGCCGTGAGGAAGATGAACGGGATCGCCTCGGTGGCCGGGCTCGCGCGGAGGGCGGCGAGCAGGGCGAACCCGTCCATGACCGGCATCCTGATGTCGGACACAATGAGGTCCGGGAGCCGCTCCTCGACGGCCGCGAGCGCGCGCTCCCCGTTCTCGGCCGTGCGCACCTCGAACCGCTTGCCCAAGCGGTACTCGAGCAGGCGGCGGAGCGTCTTGTTGTCCTCGACGACCAGGATGTTCGGCTGCGTCACGGAGAGTCGGGGGCGGGGAGGACGTGGGGGGCCGGGGCGGCACCGTCGCCGGAGTGGTCGGGGAGGGCCGCATTCTGGAACGCCTCGGCGCCGGACCAGGCGGCTCCGGCGTCGGGGAGGGTATCGGCGAGCGAGAAGTCGTCGACGAGGTCTTCAGGCCGAAAGAGCGGGGCAAACAGGGCCGCCCCGAACCCGTCGCGAACCGAAAACGAGATCCGCTGCCGGTGGCCGCCGGCAGCCGGCTGAAACGCGAGGTCCTCGGTACAGGTGATCAGCATGAGGAGCCCGCGCCCGCGCTCGGACGGGGCCGGCGCTTCGAAGAGGGCGTGCTGCTCGTCCACCTGGCTGGCGAAATCGAACCCCGCCGACGAGTCCTCGACGACGCAGCGGACGGCGTCTGGCTCGACGGTGACGTCCAGTGTGACCTCCGCCCCGTTCGGAAACGCCGCGTGCTGAACGAGGTTGGCCACCCACTCGTGGACAGCCAGCCGGAGCACGCTCGCGCTGTCCTCGTCGAGCGCCGGCGCGAACAGCCCGCTCGCGGCCCAGGCGTCGAACAACGCGTGGACCTCGTCGATGGCCCGGTCGAGGCGGGTGAAGCGGTGGAGCGGCATGCCGGTGTGGAGGTCCCGAGCCCGGAGGGCGTGGAGGGAACGAGCCGGAGGTGGGTAGGCGAGGCCTACAGCGTGCCGCTCGGCTGGTGCGGCTGTGCGCCGCCCCCGATCTGGGCCGGTCCGGCGACACTCGAGCCGGCCTCCAGGGCGGCCTCCACGGTCGGAAACTGGCGGAAGACCTTGTAGGTCCGCGTGAGCTGGACCACGACCTGGACCGGCCGGCTCACGCTCGCGAACACGACCTGCCCGCCGGCCGGCGTGAGCTGGCGGTACAGCGAGAAGATGACGCCGAGGCCCGTCGAGTCCAGGATGCCCGTCGTCGAGAAGTCGAGGACGTAGTAGCGGACGCCCTGGCGGGCGTGCTCCTGGCAGGCGGCCTTGAACTCGGCGGCGTTGCGGAAGTCGAGCGCCTTGCCGATGCGGACGACGACGGCGGTCGGGGAGGCCTTCTGGAAAGTGAAGTTCATGGCAGCGGCCGGGGACGGTGGCCGGATAGGGTGGAAACGGCAGGGCGGACGGCCCCGACATCGGCCTCTGAGACGAATATCGTACCACCACCCGCTGCGGCGGCCCTGGAGAGACACACGGGGGCGACGCCGCGCCTCGTTAAATGGGCCTGCGGTGGCTGCGATGCGCCCTTCGGCGCGGCCGGTCCGGTTCGGCGTGTCCCGAGCGGTTCGGCACCGGAGGCACCATCCGTAACCCGGCCGGTCGATTCGTACTGCCGCGGGGGACGGCCCCTGCCGGGCTACCTTCGCCGACCCTCGCCCCGGACCCGTCTGCGCCCCCCGCCCGCCCTGTTCGCCGCCCTCGCCGTAGCCCTCGCTGGCTCGCTCGGCGCGTGTACGCGCGTGGCCCCGCCCGGCCTGCCCGCCGGGACGACCCTGGAGGACCTGCCCGAAGCCGAAACCTGGGACGCTCGCCTGCGGACGTCCGACGACGGCCGCCCGCTCGTCGAGGTGGACGCGCCGTACCTCGCGCGCTTCCGCCGCGCGCCGGCCTCGGCCGGACTGGCCCTGACGGCCGGAGACTCGTCCGCCGTCTTCCTCGGGCCGCCGCCCGACGCGCCGGCCCGCTCCGCGCCGGCCAGCCCCGCACGTGCCGCCGCGCCGGGGCGCGTCTCGGTGCGCCTCTTCGACGCGACCGGTGCGCCGGCCGCGACCGTCGCCGCGGACCGGGCGTGGCTCCAGCAGGCCTCCGGCCGGCTCGTCGCCGAGGGCCGCGTCGAGGCGACCGTCGGCAGCGGTGGGCGCGTCGCGGCCCCCCGCCTGACGGCCACCCGCGACGGCGCGTTCACGGCCTCCGGCGGGGCCACGGCGACCCTCGCCGGCGCGCGCG
>JANPJI010000709.1:0-4430 GCA_031425425.1 Rubricoccaceae bacterium | reverse complement strand
TCCGGGACGCCAGACACCGCGATGCCGAACAGGCCGGAGACCTGTGGCCGGGGGGAGCCGAGCGTGCGGAGGAGCCCGCCCGTCGCCCCGGAGAAGAGGTGGGCCGCGCCGGCATCCACGACCCGCCTGTTCTCCGCGCTGGCGCCGACGAGGAGGTCGCCCCGCCCGTCGCCGTCGGCGTCCGGCACGCCGGACACCGCGATGCCGAACCTCCCGTCGACCTTGGGGGTGGGGGAGACGAGCGAGCGGAGGACGGCGCAGGTCGCCCCCGAGAAGAGGTGGGCCCGCCCGGCGTCCGTCGCCCCGCCGTTCTCGCGCTCGGCACCGACGAGGAGGTCGCCGCGCCCGTCGCCGTCGGCGTCCGGCACGCCAGACACCGAGACGCCGAAGTACCCGGTGGCTTCGCGGTTGGGGGAGACGAGCAGGCAGAGCACCGCGCCTGTAGCCCCCGAGAGGAGATACGCCCGCCCGGCGTCCACCGCCGTGATCTCATTCACGATGTTCTCGTAAGGGGCCCCGACGAGGAGGTCGGCTACTCCGTCGCCGCTGGCATCGGGCACACCCGCGACCGACGTGCCGAAGTTGCCGTCGACCTCCTGGTTGGACGAGCTGAAGATGCGAAGGACGGCACCCGTCGCCCCGGAGAAGAGGTAGGCCCGCCCGGTGCGAAGCAGCGTCCCGGAGCCGCGCGTCTCGAACGGGGCCCCGACGAAGACGTCGCCGAACCCGTCGCCGTTCACGTCCGGCACGCCGGCCACCGAGGCGCCGAACTGGCCGCCAGCCTCGGGGCCGGCGCTGGGCCCGAGCGTGCGGAGGAGTGCGCCGGTCGCCCCCGAGTACAGGTGGGCCCGCCCGGCGTTCATCACGCCGCCCACGTCCTCAAACTGGGCGCCGACGACGAGGTCGCCGAACCCGTCGCCGTCCACGTCCGGCACGCCCGCCACCGCGACGCCGAAGATGGCGTCGGGCTGGATCGCGGGCGCCTCGAGCGTGTGCGTGAGGGCGGGCTGAGCGTGCGCGCGGGGCGCGAAGGGGCCGCCGAGTAAAACGAGGCCGAGGGCCAGGGCGCACGAGGCCGGGGAGGAGCGGGAGGAGCGCATGGGGTGCGGGCGGTGGAGGGCGGAGAGGCGAGGGACGACGTTCGTTGATCAGCGCGCCACGACGAGGCGGCGCGTGAGCACGTGGTCGCGGGCCCCGCCGCCACCGGCGGCGGTGAGCCGGACGACGTAGACGCCCGCCGCGAGCCGCGCCGCGTCCAGCGTGGCGATGTGGGAGCCGGCGGGCCGCTCGGCGTCCACGAGCCGGGCCACCTCGCGGCCGAGCGCGTCGTAGATCGTCAGCCGCACCGCGCCAGGCTGGTCGAGGTCGAACCGGAGCGACGTCCGGCCCGGCGTTGGGTTCGGGGCCGGCGCGAGCAGGGCCGTTTCGAGCAGCGACGCCGTCGCCTCGCCCGCGACGGGCACGACGGCGAGGGCCGTGAACTCGCTCGTGTTGCCGGCCGCGTCCGTCGCCGTGGCGACGACGGAGTCGGCGGCCGTGAGGGGCACGGCGGGCGCGAACGAGGCCGTCTTCGGGCACGGCGGCGTCCCGCAGCCGGCGTAATCGGCGGCGGCGTAGCTGTCGGCCCCGAGGAAGGTGGCCCCCTCGCCCCCGCGCGAGCGGAAGAACTCGACGCGGAGGGGGTACGTGGCGCTGGCCGGGGCCGTATCCACGCGGTACGTCACCGAGGCCAGGCTCGGCCGGACGCTGGCGTCGTCGAGGACCGGCGTGTTCTGGAGGCGGTTCGGGCCGGCGTCGGGGTCGGCCGGGTCGTTGGCTGTCGGGCCGTCCGTGCCGAGGTCGAGAGCGAGGCCGCGGTTGGAGAAGAGCGCGTTGCCGACGACGGCATTGCCCGTGCCGGACGAGATGCGGATGCCGCCCTGGTTCGCGAAGGTGCCGTTGTAGGCGATGGTGTTGCCCGCGCCCGTGTCCGTCCCGCCGATGGCGTTGCCGGAACTCTCCGCGATGTCCACGCCGAACGCCCCGTTGCCCATCGGCGTCGTCCCGTCGGCGGCCACACCGATGGCGTTGCCCTGGACGGTCGTGGCCCCGGTCCCGGTGAGGACGATCCCCTCGCCGCCGTTTCCCGAGATCACGTTGCGCGCGGCGGCGGTCGTCCCGCCGATGGTGGTCGCGCCGGTCGTCTGGAAGACGACGACGCCGCGGTTGTTGGGCAGGCGCGCCGTGCCAGCCGCGTTCGTCCCGATGCGGTTCCCCTGCACGACGGTTCCCGCCGAGGCCCCGGCGATGCTGACGCCCGCATTGTTGAACCCGGCGATCACATTGCCCGCGCCCGCCTCGGTGCCGCCGATGCGCGTGTTCGCCGCGTCGGAGACGGTGACGCCTGCCCCGGCCCCGCCGCCCGGGGCCAGGAGGGCGTCACCGGCCGCGTTCGTCCCCATGTAATTGCCCTGGATCGTGTTGTTCGAGGCGTCGCCGCCGCCGCCGAACACGACGACGCCCTGGGCACCGCCGAGCACGTTCCGCGCCCCGGGCGTCGTCCCGCCGATGGTGTTGCCCACCCCGCGCTCGATCACGACGGCCGCGCCGGTCCCGAGCGGCGTCGCGCCGTCGGACCCGACGCCGATGTAGTTGCCCTGGACCGTGTTGTTGTCGTTGCCGGCCCCCTGGTCGTCGAAGTAGACGCCGTCGCGGCCTGTGACCGAGATCACGTTGCGCGCGCCTGGTGCCGTCCCGCCGATGCGGTTGTTCGGCGTCGAGAGATAAATCCCCGTGCTCCCCAACGGGGTGAGCCCGGAAGCGTCCGTGCTGATGTAGGTGTTCTGGATGGTGTGGCCGCCGCCCGTCCCGAAGTCGTAGATGGCGGGGTTCGCCGCGCCCAGGATCACGTTGCGGTCGGCCGGGCTCGTCCCGCCGATGGTGTTGCCGGCCGAGTCCTCGATGTAGATCCCGCCGAGGCCGTTGTTCTGGGCCGCAGCGCCGTCGGCGCTCGTCCCGATCCAGGTGCCGGCGACGGCGTTGCCGGCACCCGTGCGGAGCACGACGCCGTTCCTGCTGAACCGGTTGATGACGAGCCCGCGGACGATGCTCCCGCCAGACGAGAGGGTGAGGGCGTCGAAGGCGGCCCCGTTCCCGTTCAACTCCACGAGCAGCACCGCGTTGTTGCCCGTTGCACGAGTGTTCGGGAGCGCGCCGGGCTGCGAGTACCCGTTGACCGAGACGGTGTCGGTGACGGCCGGGAGCGCCGAGAGCGGGAGGATCGAGCGGACGCCCGCGCCGGGGATGTTGAAGTGGATGACATCGTTTGAGAGCGAACTGTTGGAGGCGGTGATCGCCTCGCGGAGCGTGCACTCGGCCGCGTCGCAGGTGCCCGTGCCGGGGTCGGCGGCCGAGTTCACGACCAGCGTTGTGGCGGGCGGCGAAGCCACGCGGTAGAGCGAGCCGCCGAGCGTGGCGACATACAGTGTGCCGTCGGGGGCGTAGGCCGCCCCGCTGGCGAAGTCGAACGCCGCCGCCAGTGCGCGGTCGTCGGCCAGACGGATCGCGCGGCCGGTGCCCGGCCGCCACCCCGGCGGTGGCGGGGCGAACGCGAACACCCCGTGCTGGAGCGCCGTCAGCGCGCCGTTGCCGCGCGGGTCGCGAGCGAGGTCGGCGATGGCCGTGAGCCCGCCGCGATGAATGGAGATCGCCCCGTTCGCCTCGACGGCGTAGACGCGCGCCAGCCCCTCGGCGAACGGGAAGCCCGTGAGGACGCTCACGTAGAGCCGCCCGTCGGCCGCCACGACGCCCGTCGGGACGGCCTGCACCACCGGCGGGCCGACCGGCGTGGGGTTCGGGAGCGGCGGGAACGTGGCGTGGACGGTGAGCGCGCCCGTCGCGAGGTCGCATCGCAGCAGCACGTTGGCCCCGGCGTCGGCGACGTAGAGCGAGCCGTCGGGCCCGAGGGCGAGGCCATAGGGGTTGGAGTCTGGAATTCCCTGTGCAGCGACGAACGTGCCCACCTCCACCGTCTGCGCGACGTCGGACGTCGTGCGAGGAGGGTCGCCGGGCGTCCAGCCGGCCGTCGAGATCCGCCGGAGGAACGTGGCCGTGGCGGTCACCCTCGCCGTGAACCAGAGGTCGTTGCCAACGAGCGCGACGTGGTTCACGCCGCTCTGCTCGGCCGGGGTGCCGCCGGTGGCGATCCCGGTGAGGAACGGGAAGGCCTGCCCGTCGGGGAGCACCACGGAGATCCGGCCGTCGTTGGCGGTGGGACTCGTGCCGGCCTCGGCTACCCAGACGCGCCCGGCCGCGTCCACGGCGAGGCCGCGGGGTTGGATGAGGGCGGACGTGACGAGGGTGGCACCCGTCGGCTGGGAGAGGGCCGGCGCGGCCAGAAGCAGCGAGAGGGCGACGAGGGCGGAGCGAACGCGCATGGCGGTGCGGAAACG
>JANPJI010000708.1:0-1621 GCA_031425425.1 Rubricoccaceae bacterium | reverse complement strand
GTCCCGGGCCTCGCCAAGACGCTCCTCATCCGCTCGCTTGCCGACGCGCTGGACCTCTCGTTCAACCGGGTCCAGTTCACGCCGGACCTCATGCCGGGCGACATCACCGGCACGGAACTCATCGAAGAGGACCCGGCGACGGGCCGCCGGCGCTTCCGCTTCGTCGAGGGGCCGCTGTTCGCCAACGTCGTCCTCGCGGACGAGATCAACCGGACGCCGCCAAAGACGCAGGCCGCGCTCCTCGAAGCGATGCAGGAGGGCCACGTCACCGCGCAGGGCAACTCGATGGCGCTGCCGAGCCCGTTCTTCGTCCTCGCGACGCAGAACCCGATCGAGCAGGAGGGCACGTACCCGCTCCCCGAGGCGCAGCTCGACCGGTTCATGTTCACGCTCTACCTCGACTACCCGCCGTTCGCCGACGAGGTGGCCATCGTCCGGCAGACGACCGGCGCGACGCCCGCCCCGATCCGGCCCGTCCTCTCGGGCGAGGACCTCGCGGCGTACCAGCAGCTCGTCCGCAACGCGCCCGTGGCGGACTCGGTGGTCGAGCACGCCGTGCGCCTCGCCGCGCGGACGCGGCCGGGCCGCGAGGGCACGCCGGCGTTCGTGACCGAGTGGCTGTCCTACGGGGCCGGCCCGCGCGCGAGCCAGTACCTCGTGCTCGCCGCCAAGGCGCTCGCCCTGCTCGACGGCCGCCTGACGCCGCTCACGGACGACGTGGACCGCGCCGCGGTGCCGGTGCTGCGGCACCGGATCGTGACCAACTACGCCGCCGAGGCCGAGGGCGTCTCTGTGACCGACATCATCGCGCGGCTCGTCCGGGGCGCGTAGCGCGGTAAGGAACGGCGTCCTACGGCCCCGGACCCGGACCTGAGACGAGAGCGTTCGAGCACATCACCAGTCGCGACGGCCATGAATCGGGACCAGATCGTCTCCCGCGACCCGGACGTCATGAACGGGGCGCTCGTCTTCGCCGGGACGCGCGTCCCCGTCGAGATCCTTGTCCAGCACCTCACTGCCGGCGACTCGCTGGGCACGTTCCTGGACGACTTTCCGAGCGTCACCCGCGCCCAGGCGGTCGCCTACCTCGAACAGACCCTCCACGTGGCGGAGGCGGCGTGAGGGCGCTCCTCGACGAGAACATGCCTCGGGCGCTCGTGCAGTTGCTCGCGCCCGAGATCGAGGCGCGAACGGTCCGCGAGGAAGGCTGGACCGGGCGCAAGAACGGCCTCCTCCTCACTGTCGCGTCGAAGACCTTCGACGCATTCATCACGACGGACCGGGGAATCCCGCACCAGCAGAACCTGAGCCTTTACCCGATCGGAATCGTGCTCCTCGAAGCGCGGAGCAACCGACTCGCAGATCTAGCTCCGCTCGTTCCGCTGCTGAAGCAGCGACGTGGCGAGATCGGGCCTGGAGTCGTTCTCCGGGTGTCCTCCTGACGCCGCTCACGGACGACGTGGACCGCGCCGCGGTGCCGGTGCTGCGGCACCGGATCGTGACCAAATCCGCCGCCGAGGCCGAAGGCGTCTCCGTGACGGACATCATCGCGCGGCTCGTCCGAGGCGTGTAGAGCGGCTACCGCGCAACGACGAGGCGCGCTGAGGCGACGTGCGCCCCG
>JANPJI010000707.1:0-1999 GCA_031425425.1 Rubricoccaceae bacterium | reverse complement strand
GCGTGTCCGTCGCCCCGAGCGCGCTCACGAAGGCGGGCCGCCCGTCGGCTCCCATCGCGAGTCCGTTGAGGTGGCAGCGGTCCGAGGGGTCCAGGGCCGTGACGAATGGGGGCGACCACAGCGGCTCGAACGCGTGCGCGCCGTCGACCCGGCAGAGGCACGAGAAGCGCGTGTTGACGGCGACGAGGAGCCCGTCGGCGTCCCACGACATGTCGTGCAGGTCGAGTGGGCCGGTGTAGTGGGTCGTCCGCGGGACGAGGAGCGCGTCGTAGGTGCCGGGCTGGTTCGGGTACGACAGGGAAAGCGTCGGCGCATTGCGGAGCACGTGGAGGGCGTCCTTCGTCGCCACGGCGAGGCGGAGGCCCGCCCCGTGGCCGTCGACGGCCATGCCCATCGGGGCGTCGAAGGCGCGGTTGAGCTGGGCGAGCGACTCGCCGCGGGGCGAGAACACGACGACGCGGCCGGCCTGGTACGTCGAGAGCACGACCGAGCAGCGCAGCGCCGCGAGGAGGTCCGGGACCTCGGGCGTGAACGTGCTCGCGAACGGAGGCAGGGACGGCGGGAGCGGAGCGGGGGTCATGGACAGGCGGCGGCGGAGTCGGAAGAAACGCACCGCCCCATGCCCGACCCCTCAGCCTCGCGCGCGCGTCGTGTTCACCCGGTTCGATGCCTTACCGGACAACCGTCGCTCGCGTCGTCCGCGACGCTCCTGCGGTCTCCAGCCGGAGCACGTACACGCCGGCTGGAAGCCGCGATGCGTCGAAGGCCGCCTCGTGGAGGCCGGCGGACCGCTCGCCCTCGTCGAGCACGGCGACGAGGCGGCCGAGGGCGTCGTAGGCTGCGAGGCGCGTCGGGCCGGCGGCGGGCAGGCGGTAGGTCAGGCGCGCGCTCGTGCGGACCGGGTTCGGGGCCGGCGCGTCGAGGCGCAGATCGGCGGCGACGGGTGGCGGCGCTCCGGCCGTCGGGAAGGGCTGGGCGAAGCCGAGCGGCGCATACGTCCCGCCGAGGACGCCCGCGACGTCCGCTTCGGCGAGGCCGAACCACGACCCGAGGACGGTCGCGTAGGCCGAGCGGAAGTCGGTCGAGTGGCGGAGGTTGCCAGAGCCGTCGAGGTCGGCGAGGTTCGGGGCGGTCCCGTAGAGCCCGCCCTGGACGCCCGGGCCGAAGGCGAACAGCGGCGCGGCCGTCCCGTGGTCGGTCCCGGCGGACCCGTTCTGGGCGACGCGCCGGCCGAACTCCGAGAACGTCATCGTGAGCACGCGCTGGTCGTGGCCGCCTGCAGCGAGGTCCGCGTAGAACGCCGTCACCGAGCCGGCGAGGTCGCCGAGGAGCGTCTGGTGGCTCGCGAGCTGGTTGACGTGCGTGTCGAAGCTGCCGAGCTGGACGACGTACACGCGCGAGCCGAGGCCGCCCTTGACGAGCCGCGCCACGGCCGCCAGGTTGGTACCGAGCGTCGTCGCGGGGTACGTTGCGGCGTTCGTGCCCGCCGTCGCGGCCGTCTGGACCGAGCCGACGTAGCGGTTGGCGGCGTTGGCGACGGTCCGGGCGTAACCGAGCTCCACGCCGTACGGCAGGTCCGGCACGTCGGTCGGGTCGTAGAGGCCGCCGCCGGCGACGATCTGCTCGATCGTGGCCGCGGACTGGAGCATCAGGCTGAGGTCCGAGTCGCCGGACTGGAACAGGAGCGGGTTCTGGGACCCGATCTGGACGGCCGGCGGGATGTCCGGCGGGAGCGTCTCGAAGTCCGGGTGCTCGGTCCGGAGCGTGCGCCCGCCCCAGCCGCCGGCCGGCGTCGTCCCGGTCGGTCGGGCCGTGGACCAGATGTCGGTCCCGGTAAAGTGCGACAGGCTCGGCGCAGGGTAGCCGACGGCGTGGACGACGGCCATCTGGCCCTCGCCCCACATCGGCGAGAGGGGACCTAGCGCCGGGTGCAGGCCCACGCCGTCGGCGAGGCGGACGGCCTGCGCGTCGGGGATGGCGAGGGCCGGGCGGGCGTTAC
>JANPJI010000706.1:0-3016 GCA_031425425.1 Rubricoccaceae bacterium | reverse complement strand
CCCGCGGCGCATTCGTCCCGTTCGAGGGCGACGAGTCTGAGTACTCGCCTGCCGACGAGATCGTCGTCACCGGCGGGCTCACGGCCCAGATCGGGCGGGCGTCGACGTTCGCGCTCGACGCGCACCTGGTGACGTACGGCGACGACGAGTTCGACGGGCAGGCCTTCAGCCCCGGCAACCGCCTCTCCGGGACGATGCGCTGGGCGTGGGGCGGTGGGGTCGTCCGCGGCCGCCTCCTCGCCCGCTACCGCCACGTGTTCGACGGCGTGGTGGCGGCGGAGAGCCGGCCGGTCGTGTACCAGCGCCCCGAGCACGCCATGCTGGCCGCGGGGCTCGGAGCCGTCCAGAACGGGGTCGGGTTCGAGGTCACGGCCGGGGCGCGCTACTACGGCATCATCGAGCGCTCGGACACCACGACCGACCTCATCAACGTGCTCGGGGAGCAGCAGGTGCTCATCGACCTCGGCGCGTCGCCGTCGGTCGAGGTCATGCCGGGGGCGCGGCTCCAGGGCGTGTTCACGTACACGTTCGGCGTCGCCGAGGCGGCGGGCGCCTCGGCGCTGTCCGGGTTCCGGGCCGGCGGCGGCGTCCGGGTCGCGTTCTAAACCGGGCACCGCGCGTGTGGCGGCTTCGCTGAGAACGGGGCGGCACCCCTCTGGAGGAGGGTCTGGGACCGCTGGGAGCGGCGGATCCAGCGCGGCAGACCGGGCGCGCGATCCTCTGCCCTACCGCCCGCTTCTTGCTGGCCTGCGACGCCAGGGCGAGGCGGCGACCGCCGCCCAAAGGCCGGCTCGCGGCCTCGCGAGGCCACGTTGCACCGGATCCGGCGCGCATCTCGGCAGGCGTAGCGGCTCCTTCCGCGGACGAGCCGTTTTCGGGTAGGCCCGGTGGTCACTCGGCGCGGTTCGGGGTCTATTGCCGTGCGAGACCGCGCGGCCGCGTGGTGCGTCCCAGCCCTATGTCCCCCCCAGACGCGCTCGCTCTCCTCGTCCAACGGATCCGCTCGTCGGACCCGGAGGCCTTCGCCGACGTGTTCGGCGCGCTCCGCGAGCCGCTCCTGCGGTACACCCACGGCCTGGTCGGGGACGGAGCCGTGGCACACGACCTCGTGCAAGACGTGTTCGTCGATTTCTGGGAGGGTCGCCACAGCCTGGCCTCGGACACGACTCTTGCCCCGTTCCTCTACCGCATGGCCCGCAACCGCGCCCTCAATCACCTCCGCGGCCGCCGCTTCCGGGACGCCACGCACGACGCGCTCCGCCGCGAGGCAACCGGCGGCGAGGAGCCGGCCGACACCCTCGACGCCGCCGCGCTCGGCACCCGCCTGCGGGCGTGGATCGACGCACTTCCCGAGCGACAGCGCGAGGCGCTCACGCTTACCCGCGACCGCGGGCTCTCGCACCACGACGCGGCTGCGGTGATGGGCGTCTCGCCACGCACGCTCAACAACCACGTCGTCCGAGCCCTCACACAGCTCCACACCCGGCTGGCCCACTACGCTCCGGACCTCGCCCGGCCCCTGCACCGATGACCGACCTGCCCCTCCCGCCAGAGATCGAGCGCGATCTCG
This sequence comes from Rubricoccaceae bacterium, assembly GCA_031425425.1. GTDB lineage: Bacteria > Bacteroidota > Rhodothermia > Rhodothermales > Rubricoccaceae > DASVSE01. The sequence goes on along the minus strand of JANPJI010000706.1, from coordinate 1,446 downwards.
CCGGCCGGCCCGACGCCGACCGACTCGCGCGCACGTGGCGGCTCATCGCGGGCGACGCGGCGCTCCCCGACGGCGCGCCGCCGACCGCCGACGCCTGGGCGGACCTTGAGCGCCGGATCGGACTCGCCGCTCGTCCACTCGACGCGCAGCGGCGGGCTCCTGCCGCAGACCGACCGCCTGCCCATGCCGCGCACGGGCCGCGTGCGGTCCGGTGGGGCCGGCCGGCGGCCCTGCTGGGGCTCTTCCTCGCCGCGGCTCTCGGCGGAGACACGTGGTGGGCGCACCAGTCCGTCGTGACCGAGGCCCCCGCCGGTGGCCGCGTGAACGTCGCGCTGGCCGACGGCTCGCGCGTGCTCCTCAACAGCGGGTCCCGGCTGACCGTCACCCGCGGGTTGGGTGTGCCTCGCCCGTGGCGGAGCACGACGCGTGCCGTCGCGCTCGAAGGGGAAGCGTTCTTCGCTGTCGCTCGCGACGAGCGGCGGCCGTTCGTCGTCGAGACGTTCAACGCCGACGTGGCCGTTCTCGGGACGCGCTTCAATGTCCGCGCGTGGCCGGGCGAGCGGAGTGGCGCGACGCGTGTGGCGCTGGAGTCGGGCCGCGTCCGCGTGGCGGCGCGGAGCGGCGAGGGGGTGCTCGATGCCGGGGCCGTCGAGCTTGCTCCCGGCGAAGCGACGGTGGTCTCCGCCGGCCGCGTGGCACCGCCCGCCGTGGTGGCCGACGGCCGGGCGGCGGTGTGGCGCGGGGGGGGCTTCGCCGTCGAGGGCCTGCCGCTCGGCGACGTGCTGGCCGAGGTCGGCCGGCACTTCGGGACGGACGTGCGGGCCGCAAGCGGCGTGCCGCTGAGCCTTCCGGTGACGCTGTACTACGGCGCCGGTGTGACCTCCGAGGAGGTGCTGCACGACCTCGCGCTGGCCGCGGACCTGCGCTACCGCCTGCTCCAGGGCGGCTTCGAGGTTGCCCCGGCGGAGGGAGAGACGCCATGAGGGGCGCCGCTCTGGTGGTCGCCGCCCTGTGCGCGCTCTCCAGCCGTGCCGCGGCCCAGGAGGACCGGCGGCCCGAGGCCACTGGCCCGTACACCATCCTGTTCCGTGCAGCACCGTTGCGCGAGGCACTCGCCGAGATCGTCCGCCTCACCGGAATCGACCTCGTGTACACAGACGGCCTCGTCGAGGGCGCGCGGGCGTCGTGCGCGCGCCGCGGGGCCTCGGCCGAGGCCGTGCTGGGGTGCGCCCTCGACGGGACCGGGCTCGACTACGTCCGGTCGTCGTCGGGCGCGTACGTTCTTCTCCGGGCCGTCCGCGAGACGCCGGCCCGGGGCCGCGTCGCCGGGCGGGTCGTGGACGCCGAAACGGGTCAGCCGCTCCCGTCCGCGACGGTCTTCCTCGCCGACGCCCGCACGGCGACGGCGGCCGGAGCCGACGGCCTCTTCGCGCTGAGCGACGTCGA
>JANPJI010000705.1:0-3763 GCA_031425425.1 Rubricoccaceae bacterium | reverse complement strand
ATGCTCGTCTCGCGGGCGACGGGCGGCGCGCCGGGCCGCCGCGCCGCGGCCCCGAAGCCGCCGACGTCGTCGCGGTAGAACGTCGCGTCGAGCACGCCGAGCGGGAGGCGGACGCCCTCAAACGCCTCGATCCGGTCGCGGAGCCGGCGCGCGAGGTGGACGCCCCGCGTCTGGAGCCCCACGAGCGCCGCGCGCTCACCGGCGACGCCGAACTCCTCGGCGACCTGGCGGGCCAGCCGGTCGAGCGTCCGGGCCATGTCGGCCTCGTCCATCAGCAGGGCCTTGACGCGGTCGGGCGGGGTCATGCTGGAAGGTACAGCAGGAGCGCAGGGGTGCAGGCGTGCGTTCCTCCCATCCTGCGTTCCTTACGTGCTTCTGGCCCGCAGCAGGTCCACTGTCTCGATGGCGTGGCGGAGGTGCGGGATCACGATGCTCCCGCCGACCACGAGCCCGACGTTGAGCGCGTCCTCGATCTCGGCGTCCGAGTAGCCCGCCTCGACGCACGTCCCGAGGTGGTAGTCCACGCAGTCGTTGCAGCGGAGCACGAGCGAGGCGACGAGACCGAGGAGCTCCTTGGTGCGGCTGTCGAGCGCCCCGTCGCGGTAGGCCGCGCTGTCGAGGTTGAAGAACCGCTTCACGCCGAGGTGCGTCCCGTCGTCGAGGATGCGGCGGTTCATCCGCGCCCGGTAGGCGTCGAACCGGTCGAGGCGCGTTTCCTGGCCGGCGTCCTGTGCGGACAACTCGGGTGTGCTCATGGATCAGGATCGGATGGCGTCGGAGAAAGCGGGGATGCGCGCGCGGTTCCGCGCGCGCCGCGCGGACGTGCCCGACCGCGCGGCCGTCGACGCCGCGATCGTCGCGCAGGTGCTCGCGCTTCCCGAGGTCGCCTCGGCGCGCGCCGTGCTCGCCTTCTGGCCGCTCCTCGGACGTGGGGAGGTCGACGTGCGGCCACTTGCCATGGCACTCACTGCTCGCGGAGTCGTCCTCGCTCTCCCGGCCGTCGTGCCGGGCACCGCGCCGTGCCTCGTCGCGCGGCGGTTCACGTCGGAGGCTGCGCTCGTCTCCGGCCCCTGGGGCCTGCTCGAACCCGGCCCCGACGCACCTCCCCTCGCCCCAGACGCACTCGACGTCGTGATTGTGCCCGCACTCGCGCTGGGCCGCGACGGGAGCCGGCTCGGCTACGGCGGCGGCTATTACGACGCGTTCCTGCCGACGACCCGCGCGCTCCGCGTCGGCGTCGTCCCCCACGCCTGCCTCGCGGAGGCGCTTCCGGCCGAGGCGCACGACGCGCGCCGCGACGTCGTGGCCTCCGAGCACGGGGACATCCGTGCGGGTCGAGCCCGGCCCGGTCCGGCGTAGCTTAGTCGGCCCCCACGCCCGCCCTCATGTCCACGCGCCCGCGCCCGCGCCAGACGGACCAAACATCCGACGTCTACGACGACGAGTTCGGCTTCGTCACCGACGCCGACATCGACGCGTACCTCGCCGACCAGGACCTCGAAGAGGAGACCGAGACCCAGAAGGAGTCGGGCTTCCTCAACCTCCAGACGGCCTCCGGGCTCGGGCTGATCGGGCTCGGCGCAGTCTACACCCTCCAGCTGACGGGCCTGCTTTCGGCGTTCCCGGACCTCTCGGGCATGGTGGCCCTGCTTCCAGTCCTAGCGAGCGTCCTCATCATGCTGACGGGCTTCGGGGTCCTCTCGTGGAGCCCGGCCGCGCGCCGACGCCGCAAGGCCAGAGAGCGGGCCGTCCGAATGCAGCAGCAGGCGCGCAAGACGATGGGGCGCTCGGAGAGCCGGACCGAGCGCCGCGACGCGGCCACGGCGGCGACGATTGCCGCGCTCGGCGTGGCCGGCAAAGCCATCGCCGGAGCCGGCCGCAGCGCGACGCGCGCCGCCGAGGTGGCCTTTGCCCAGCAGCAGGCCGCGAGGCGCCGCGACAGCAGCCAGCGCTCCGGGAGCCGCCGGCTCACCAAGGACCGCCGCAACCGAAAGATCTCGGGCGTCGCGGCCGGCATCGCCAACTACACCGGGCTCGACCCGACGCTGGTCCGGATCGCCCTCGTCGCCGCCGCCATCTTCACCAACGGGATCGCGATTCCGATCTACATCATCATGTCGTTCGTCCTCCCTAACGATCCGCGGCCCGACGAGGACCGGTTCGGGGACGACGACCCGTTCGTGCGCGTCTCGAAAGACTGACGCGGACTTCCCTATGCGCCTTGCTCTTCCCGCCCTCCTCCTCGCTGTCCTCGCGGCCTCTCCGGCACAGGCTCAGCGCGAGGGCGTGCTCCAGATCGGCGACCGCCTGAGCGAGCTGCTCGTGCGGCAGGCCGCCGCCGGCCGCATCCCCTCCGGCTCGGCCGACGCCCAACCGCTCTCCGCCGCCGACGCGTCCCGGCTGCTCGACACGCTCGCCACGCGCGAAGCCGAGCTGTCGCCGGCGGACCGTGCCCTCGTTCAGCGCTACCGCGGCGAGGCTGCTCGGCCGCGCCTCTCGCCGTTCGGCCTGTACCGCGACGGCGTGGCACCGGTCCGCGTCGAGGGGGACGGCTACGCGGTCGAGGTGGAGCCGCTGCTGTATGTCGCCGGCGGCCCGGCGCGGCGCACGGAGACGGCCACGCGCTCTCCGGACGTGTTCGCGTACCAGGCGTCGCGCGGCATCCGCGTGGGCGGCCACCTCGGGCGGCATCTCTTCTTCGAGACGCGCGCCCAGGAGAACCAGCGCGTGGACCCGATCCTGCGCTACGACGCGTCCGGCGTAACGTCTCCGCGCCTCGGCTTCGTCAAGCTCCCCGGCGGCGGCGAGACGCTCGACTATTTCACCGCGACCGGGGCGGTGGGCTACGTGGACCGCTTCGTGGAGGTCCGCTTTGCCCGCGACCGCAACCGGTGGGGGCCAGGCGTGAACTCGCTGTTCCTCTCGGACTACGCCGCGCCGTACGACCAGCTCCAGCTGCGCGCGCACGCCGGCCCGTTCCGCTACACGTCGGTCTTCGCGCGCTTCACCACGCCGGACCGCCGCCCGGGCGACAACGTGCTCCCCTCCACGTACGGTGCCTTCCACCAGATCGGAGTCACAATCGGCCGCGTGGACCTCGACGCGTTCGAGGCGGTCGTCTTCCACGACGACACGCTCGGCGCGCGGCGCGGCTTCGAGATCGGCTACCTCAACCCGCTCATCTTCTACCGCTCGGTCGAGAGCGAGCTCGGCTCCGGCGACAACGCGCTCCTCGGCGCGTCCGTCGCCGTCCGCCCCGTCGACGGCGTGCGCGTCTACGGCCAGGGCATCCTCGACGAGCTCACCGCGAGCCGGTTCTTCGACAACTACTGGGGCAACAAGTGGGGCATCCTGGGCGGCGTCCACACGGTCGACGTCGGCCTGCCCGGGCTCGAACTCCGCGCCGAGGCGGCGCGCCTGCGGCCGTTCCTGTACTCGCACCGCAGCGAGTCGTCCGCGGTCGTCCACTACGGCGACGCGCTGGGCTACGCCGCGGGGCCGAACGCCGTGGACTTGGCGTTCTTCGCGCGCTACCGCCCCACGGCCCGCATCGAGGCGGCGCTGAACCTCGCCCGGACCGTCCGCGGGCGCAACCCGGACGGCCAGAACGTCGGCGCGGACCCGCGGCTTCCGTACGGCACCCGCGACACGGCTCTCGACCTCGACGGCTACCCGACGCTCATCGGGGTCCGGCAGACGGAGCTGCTCGTCGAGGATGCCCTGGCCGTAGACGCGCACGCCGTCGACGGGGCGGACGGCGACG
>JANPJI010000704.1:0-3372 GCA_031425425.1 Rubricoccaceae bacterium | reverse complement strand
GATCAGCACGACCGCCGCGACGACGAGAGCCGCCGCACCGAGCACACGCGGGGAGAGCGCCTCGCCGGCGAACGCCCACCCGAGCACGACGGCCACGAGCGGGTTCACAAACGCGTACGTCGAGGCCTTCGCGGGCGTGGTCACCTTGAGCAGCCACACGTACGCCGAGTAGCCGACGAGTGCCCCGACAACGATCAGGTAGGCCAGCGCGGCCCACGACCGCGTCGAGACCGCGGCCACGTCCACCCGCTCGCCGAACGCGAGGCCGGCGGCCACGAGCAGCGTCCCGCCGGCCAGCATCTGCCCGCCGACGTTGAGCAGCGTCGAGTCCGACACGGGCGCGCCGCGCTGGTAGATCGAGCCCAGCGCCCAGCTGAACGCGGCCGCTCCGACCGCGAGCGCGCCGAGGCCATCCACGGGCGTCCCGCCGAGGCTCGCGGGGCCGACGAGCACGACGATCCCGGCGAGGCCCAGCACGAGGCCCGCCCACACGCCAGCCCGCGGCCGGACGCCGCCGGGGCGCGCCCAGTCCAGCAGCGCCATCCACATCGGCGTCGAGGCGACGAGCAGGGCGGCGACGCCGGACGGAATCCGCTGCTCGGCCCACGACACGAGCCCGTTGCCGCCGAGCAGCAGCAGCGCCCCGGCGATGGCGGCGGTCTTCCACTGCGGGCGCGTCAGCGGGGCGGCCCCGCGGAGGCGGCTCCACGCGAACAGGAGCGCCCCGGCGATGAGGAAGCGGACGCCGGCCATCGTGAACGGCGGCAGCGTCTCGACCGCGAACCGGATCGCGAGGTACGTCGAGCCCCAGATGACGTACAGCGCCGCGAACGCGGCGAGGAGCCCCGCCAGAGGCGGTGCGGGGGCCGCCGCCGCGGGCGCAGGGCCGGACGGCGTGGAACGAGGGGCGGGCACGGGAGTCCGGAGGGGCCGGGCAAGCTACCCGCCGCTCCGTGGCGCGCCACGGAGCGGCGTCCGGATATTCCCGTCCTCTCATCCCGGTTTTCCCCGTCCCCATGTCTCTCGCCGCCCTCCGCGCCCGCCTCGCCGACGTCTCGGACCTCCACCGCGCCGCGGCGGTCCTCGAGTGGGACGCCGAGACGTTCCGCCCGCCCGGCGCGGCCGAGGCGCGCACGCACCAGGTCGCCACGCTGCGGCGCCTTGCCCACGAGCGCCTAACGGCCGACGACACTGCCGCCCTGCTGGACGCCGCCGAAGCCGCTCTCGGGGCCAGCGCCGGCCCGGACGACACGGACGCCGCGCTCGTCCGGGTCGCCCGCCGGGACCGCGACCGGGCCGCGCTCCTCCCCGCGCGCCTCGTCACGGAGAAAGCCGAGGCGAGCGGGCACGCGATGGAGGCCTGGAAGGCCGCCCGCGCCGCGGACGACTTCGCCGCCTTCGCTCCGCACCTCACCCGGATCGTGGACCTGAGCATCGAGGAGGCGGACCTCGTGCGGCCGCTCGTCCAGGCCGAGCGCGGGCCAGCCTACGCACCGACGGAGGCGGACGCCCGCTACGACGCGCTCCTCGACGCCTATGAACCCGGCGGCGACACGGCGCGCGTCGCGGCCGTCTTCGAGACGCTCCGCGAGGGCCTCGTTCCGCTCGTCGCCGCCATCGCCGCCCGCCCCGCGCCCGCCGATGTCCTCCACGCGCCCGCCGACGAGGCCGCGCAGTGGGCCTTCGGCCTAGACGTGGCGACGGCGATGGGCTACGACCTCGACCGCGGACGCCTCGACCGCTCCGCCCACCCGTTCTCAACGAGCTTCTCCACCACCGACGTCCGCATCACGACGCGCGTCGACCCGGACTTCTTCCCGACGGCGTTCTTCGGGACCGTCCACGAGGTCGGCCACGCGCTCTACGAGCAGGGCATCGACGCGGGCCTGGACCGGACGCCGCTCGCCGACGGCACGTCGCTGGGGATGCACGAGAGCCAGTCGCGGCTGTGGGAAAACCTCGTCGCCCGCAGCGCCCCGTTCTGGCGATTCTGGTACCCCGCGCTCCAGAAGCGCCTGCCCGAGGCGTTCGGGGGCGTCGCCGAGGCCGACTTCGTGCGGGCGGTCAACCGCGTGCAGCCGAGCCTCATCCGCGTCGAGGCGGACGAGCTGACGTACCACCTCCACGTCGGGCTGCGGTTCGAGATCGAGCGCGACCTCGTCGCCGGTCGACTCGCCGCCGCGGACGTGCCGGAGGCGTGGAACGAGGCCATGCGGACGCGCCTCGGGATCGTCCCGCCGGGCGACGCCGACGGCTGCCTCCAGGACGTCCACTGGTCCCTCGGCGCGATCGGCTACTTCCCGACGTACACGCTCGGCACGCTCATGTCGGTCCAGCTCTGGAACGCCGCCGCGCGGGACCTGGGCGACCTCGGCGCACTCGTCGCCTCGGGCGACACGACGCCGCTGCTGGGGTGGCTGCGCGCACACGTCCACCGCTGGGGCCGCGCGCTCCCGGCCAGCGAGATCCTGCGCCGCGCGACCGGCGAGGCGCTCGACGCAGGACCGTGGCTCGCCTATGCCCGCGAGAAGTACGGCGCGCTCTACAGCCTGTAGCCGGCACGGGCCACTACGTCCAGCCGTTGGCGATCCGCTCCAGGTGCGCCTGCCACAGCGCCTCGGCGTCGACGGCGAAGGTCTCGACGAACCCGCAGTCGGCGCAGACCTGGGCGCGCGTCTTCGAGCGGACCTCGCCTTTCATCAGCATCGCAGCCGGACTCTTCTGGACGCCGAGTTCGAGGACGTTGTGCGCCCCATTGGAGTCCAGCGAGAGGACCCGGACGTCGGGGATGACGGAGTCGGAGCCGCAGCGGAGGCAGCGGGGCGTCGGGTCGGGCATCAGGTTCGTCGGGCGAGTGTGGTGGAGCACGCCGGCCTGTCAGGCCGGGCCGAGCACGTTCGTCCGGAACACGTCGTCGGCCCGGACCGACCGCACGAACGCCGCGAGCAGCGCCACCGTGTGCGCGACATCCCCGAGGTCCACCGTCTCGACGGTCGAGTGCATGTAGCGCATCGGGATGGACACGAGCGCGCTCGGGATGCCGGCGCGGCTGGTAAAGATGACGTCTGTGTCCGTCCCCGAGTAGCGGCTCGACGATTCGTGCTGGAGCGGGATGCCCTCCGCGTCGGCCACCTCGACGAGGCGCTGCACGACCGCCGGGTGGTTGACGGTCCCGTGCGTGACGCTCGGCCCACCGCCGAGTTTGATGCTGCCGTGCTTGGCGGCGTCGATGCCTGGCGAGTCGGTCGCGTGCGTCACGTCGAGCACGACGGCCACGTCCGGGCGGATCGCGTGCGTCGCCATCTTGGCCCCGTTGCCGCCGATCTCCTCCTGGACCGCGTTGAGCGCGACGACCGTCGCCGCGGTCGGGTC
>JANPJI010000703.1:0-2455 GCA_031425425.1 Rubricoccaceae bacterium | reverse complement strand
CTACAACGTCCGCGGCGGCACGCGCGAGGTCGGGCAGGCGGCGATGCAGGCCGTCGTCGTGTCGAGCCTGCTCATCCTCGTCGCCGACGTCCTGGTCGTCCGCGTCTCGATCCTCCTCTTCGGCGACATCTCGGGCGGCTGACATCACCGGCTAGCGTCCGGCGGTTCAGGGCGCGTGGAGGGCCGCAGCCGAACGTCGAGCGGCATCCATCAAACCGCATCTCTCTATGGCCACGTCTGCTCCCGCTACTGAGGCACCCGCGGAGGCGCCGGTCACCGGCAACTCGACGCCCCCGTCGGACGACGTCATCATCGAGCTCCGAAACGTCCACAAGGCGTTCGGGCCGAAGCAGATCCTCCGCGGCGTCTCGATGCAGGTCCAGAAGGGGACGAGCGCCGTCGTGCTCGGCGGCTCGGGCACGGGCAAGAGCGTGCTCACCAAGCACGTCGTCGGGCTGCTGCGGCCGGACCGCGGCGAGGTGTGGGTCCTCGGCGACCGCGTGGACCTGCTCGACGCCGAGCAGCTGGACCGCAAGCGGCTCCGCATGGGCTACCTCTTCCAGGGCGGCGCGCTGTTCGACTCGATGACGGTCTACGAGAACATGCGCTTCTTCCTCGACCGCCACACGACGCTCACCAAAGACGAGAAGGACGACCTCGTGATGGAGTCGCTCGAAGACGTCAACCTGCCGGACAAGCGCGACCAGTACCCGGCCGAGCTCTCGGGCGGCCAGAAAAAGCGCATCGGCCTGGCCCGCACGCTCATCCTGCGCCCCGACATCATCCTCTACGACGAGCCCACGACGGGGCTCGACCCGGTCTCGGTGCGCGTCGTGGCCGAGCTCATCGTCAAGCTCCGCGACGAGCGCGGCATCTCGTCGATCGCGATCACGCACGACATGCTCGCCGCCGAGATCATCACGGACCGCGCGTTCTTCCTCAAGGACGGACAGATCGCCGCGTCGGGCACGCTCGACGAGGTCAAAGCGTCCGACGACCCGGACCTCCAAGAGTTCTTCAAGGGCACCGACGCGTATGGAAAGGCGTAAAGGCGGGTAAGGGAAGTGGGAGCTGGGGACTGGCAGAAGCCGGCTGGCTCAGGCGAGGCGCTCTTTCCATTTCCCATTCGCCAGTTCTCCCGCCCCGTACTTTCACGACCGCTCTCCGCATCTGCACATGTCCCGTCAAGCCCGCCTCGGCCTCGTCGTCCTGCTCGGCCTCATCGCCGCGGTGGGGTTCCTGTTCGTCATCGCGAGCCAGGGCAACCTGCTCGCGCGCACGTTCGCACTCCGGGCGTCGTTCGAGCGCGTGGCCGGCCTCAAGGAGGGCGCGTCGGTGTTCTACAACGGCATCGCCGTCGGCCGCGTCGAGGAGGTGGCCCTGCCGGAGTCGCCCGGCGAGCCGATCATGGTCCGGATGCAGATCGACGAGGAGGCCCGCAACCTGATCCGCGAGGACAGCCGCGCGCTGATCCAGACCGACGGCCTCGTCGGCAACGTCATCGTCGCCCTCACGGACGGGACGTCGGAGCAGCCGCAGATCGCCGAGAACGGCCAGATCGAGGGCGTGGACCCGTTCGACCTCAGCCAGGTCTCGGACCGCCTCTTCACGTCCGTCGCGCGGTTCGACTCGGTGACGGTCCAGCTCGCCGGCATCATGACGGACGTCCGCACGGGCGAGGGCTCGCTCGGGCGCTTCCTCTACGACGAGCGCCTCTACGACGAGTCCGTCGCGACGACGCAGGAGCTCCAGGTCACGCTCCGCAACCTCTCGGCGCGGGCCGACGGGCTGCTCGCCGTCGCGGACCAGGCCTCGGCGGGCATCAACTCGATCCTCCAGAAGGTCAACACCGGCAACGGGACAGTCGCGCGGTTCCTCAACGAGGACGAGGTCTACACGACGTTCCTCGCCACGGCGACGCAGCTCCAGGCGTCCGCCGCCCAGTTCCAGTCCGTCGCGGCGGACGCGCGCGGCATCACGGACCGCTTCCAGAACGCGGCCGGGTGGGCGTCGCTCGGGGCGTTCCGGTTCTCGGAGAACATGGAGGCCCTGAAGCACAACTTCCTTTTCCGGTCCTACTTCGAGGACCGCGGGTACTACGAGATGGCCCCGTTCGAGGTCCGCGAGACGGCCATCTCGGAGACCGTGGACGACCTCCAGGAGTGGGAGCGCCGGCTGTACCGCCAGCAGCAGGAGCTCGACGCGACGCAGGCCGAGATGGCGCGCATCCGGGCCGAGCTGGACCGCCGCGGCATCGTCGTCCCCGAGGCGCCGGCCGGCACGACCGGCGGCCCGGCCGCGCCTGTCGGAGGCGGCGGCGTGGGGCCGCTGCGCGTGGCCCCGTGACCGCGGAGCGGCCCTCCACGGACCCGGCGGGTCGCCGGTTCGGCGGCCCGGCCCTGCTCGTCGCCGGCGGGCTCGGGGCGCTCGGTGTGCTCCTGTTCGAGGTGTACCC
>JANPJI010000702.1:0-3774 GCA_031425425.1 Rubricoccaceae bacterium | reverse complement strand
CTGTTTGGAAACTCGGTTGCGCGCGTTCTCTCAAGAATCGTCATTCCCGCGAAGGCGGGAATCCACGTTGTTTCTGGCGTCCGATGGATCCCCGCCTGCGCGGGGATGACGTTGATCTGGAGTTTCCAGACAGGCCCTAGCAGAAGGGCAAACGAGAATTTTATCAATGCTTTGATGGATGGGTCAGGTTTTTCCCGATGTTCGAAAGCCGCCACGAAGTGCCCCGCGGGGTGCCCGGTCAGCCGGACTATCCTCCCCACGTTCGCCTTCACCCGGCACCCGGTGCGCGCTCGCCTTCTCCGTCCGTCGTCGGAGCGTTGCAAAGCGGGGCGGCAAATCCTCCTCGGCTCAAGTGGTCCACCGCGTGTGCGACACCTGTGCCCCTCGACTGTCTGGCCTCCCACATGGAAACCGTCCTCGTCTCCCGGAATGAACCGTACGCGCAGCGGGTCGCGGTGAGCCGCCCGACGGCGAGCCACACGCGCAGGTGGGCGGGCAACACGGCCGCGCTCGCGCTCGCCGAGGTCGCCGCGCTGACGACGGCGATGTTGCTGGCGGGGGGCGTCCGGCAGGTGCTCACCGGCGAGTCCGCGATGGCACTCGGACCGGCGTGGGCCGTCGTCCCGGTGTACCTCGCCGTGGCCGCCAGCGTCCGGCTGCTGCCCGGCTGGGGGCTCGGGGCCGTGGAAGAGCTGCGGCGGATCGTGCTCACGCTGGCCGGTGTGTTCGCGCTCGCGGCCGTCGGGATGTGGCTGGCACACACGAACGCCGACGGGAGCGCCGTGTCGAGCCGCCTCGCGCTGGGGCTCGCCGCCGTCTTCGCGGCCGTTCTCGTCCCGCTGGCGCGGACCCAGACCAAGGCCGCGCTGATCCGGATGGACGCCTGGGGCGTCGACGTGGTGGTCTACGGGGCCGGCCCGATGGGCTCGCGGATCGTGCGGCAGCTCCACGAGGAGCGCGGCATCGGCTACACGCCCGTCGCCGTCTTCGACGACGACCCCGAGACGTGGGGCGGCTACCTCGACACCGTCCCGGTCGTCGGCGACACGGGGCGCGTCGCGCCGGACGCCTCGGTGGCCTTCCTCGCCCTTCCCGAGGCGGAGCGCGAGCACCAGGTGGCGCTCCTCGAAGGGCCGCTCGCGTGCTACCGCACCGTCGTTGTGATCCCGGACCTGTTCGAGGCGCCGAGCCTGTGGGTCCGCCCCCGCGACTTCGCCGGCGTCCTCGGCCTCGAACTGACCTCCACGCTCACGCGCCGGATTCCCCGGATCGCCAAGCGGACCGTGGACCTGCTCGCGGTCGGCCTCTCGGCCCCGCTGTGGCTGCCGCTCGTCGGCCTCGCCGCGGCGGCGGTGTGGCTCGGCGACCGCCGCTCGCCGTTCTACTTCCAGGAGCGCATCGGCGAGGGCGGCCGGCCGTTCCGGACCAACAAGCTCCGCACGATGGTTCCCGACGCCGAGGCCGTCCTCGCGCGCGCGCTCGACGCCGACGCCGCCCTCCGCGACGAGTGGGACACGACGTTCAAGCTCGCCCGCGACCCGCGCATCACGCGCGTCGGGGCGCTGCTCCGGCGGACGAGCCTGGACGAACTCCCGCAGCTCTTCGACGTCCTCCGGGGGACGATGAGCCTCGTCGGCCCGCGGCCGCTGCCGCGGTACCACCACGAGGACCTGCCCGAGCGCGTCCGCGACCTCCGCGAGCGCGTCCGCCCCGGCATCACCGGCCTGTGGCAGGTCTCGGGCCGCAGCGACGCCGGCAACGTCGGCATGGAGCGGTGGGACCCGTACTACGTCCGCAACTGGTCGCTCTGGCTCGACGCGGTGATCCTCGTCCGGACCGTCCAGGTCGTCTTCCGCGGCTCCGGGGCCTACTGAGCGTCGGGCGTGGCGCGCGGGACGAGCAGGGCGTGGACGGCCTGTTCGAGCGCGCCGACGGCCTTCAGGTCGATCTCACCCGCCCCGCGCCACGCGATCGCCCCGTCCGGGCCGACGAGGAGCGCCGTCACATCGGAGTCCGAGCGAATCTGGAGCGCCTTCCGGAACGCCTTGCGCTTCGTGTACACGACGGCCGTGCGGGCGGCTGTGCCGGCGGCCTCGGCGCGGGCCTGCTGGCTCAGCAGGGCGATGTCGCCGAGCAGGCGCAGCCGGGGCGGGAAGACGAGCATCTCGACGACGCCGAGGCCAGGTGCCGCCTCGGCCAGCCGTGCCCCGAGGCGGGCCCACTGGCCGGAGAGCGGAGCCGCGTCGTCCTGAAACGTCACCACGACGAGCGTCGCCGGGCCGAAGTCGGCGGGGAACGCGGCGGGCGTGCCGTCCAGGCGGACGCCCTCGGCGGGGGGGAGGTGAGTCGGCGGGGCGGACGTGAAGAGGTCCATCGGGAGCGGGAGGGGGGAAACGGAACGCACCCCGCAGAGACCGTGCCCTGCGGGGTGCGCGTGCGCCGAGGCGCAGTCGATCAGCGGACGACCGTGAACCGGCGCAGCACCGTCTGGCCGCCGGCCGTCAGGCGGGCGACGTAGACGCCGCTCGGCAGGCGGCTTGCGTCCAGCGTCGCCGTGTGCGTGCCGGCCGCGCGGGCACCGTCGGTGACGAGCGCGACCTGGCGGCCGAGCACGTCGTAGACGGCGAGGCGAACGTCCTGGGCCGCGTCGAGCGTGAACGCGAGATCCGTCGCCGACGAGGCCGGGTTCGGGACGGCCGGCAGGAGCGCGAGGCCCTCCGCCTCGGCGGGGTTGCCCTCGCCTGCGACCGGAAAGAGGCCCTGCGCGACGGCCGCATTGGCCTGCAGGTCCACGAGGTTCGTCCCGCCGACGAATGCGAAGCGGACCAGCTGCGGAACGCCTGCGGCGAGAGCGAACGGTCCGGCTCCGACGACCAGCCGGCGGTCGGCGTTGGTCGTCGCTGCGACGCCGTTGGTCGAGAGCGACGTGAAGAGGTCGGCGTCCGTCGTCGCCGTGCTCACACTCCAGCCGGACTGCGTCCGCCCGAGCAGGGTCACGCCGTAGTAGTTCCGGTTGCCGCCCGCGGCCGCGTTGAACGCATAGACGGTCCGCGTCGGGGCGTCGAAGTTGCCGCGGTCCGCTGTCGCCGCCGCCGAGATGTCGTAGTCGGCAAACATCCCGATGTAGATCCCCGTCCGCGGGACGACGCTGGACACGCTGACCTCGACGACGACGAAGTCGTCGCCCGTGCGCGACAGGGTCCGCTGGGCGACCGAGATGCCGGCGGGGGACGTGTTGGCCGATCCCGCGTCGGTGTAGCTCGTCGTGAACGCCTGGTTGAAGGGGGGCGGAGCCGTCGCCGAGGCGGGGCGCGGGCCGAACGTCCACTCGAAGCCCGAGTTGGGGCTTGTGCCGGTCGGGTTGTCGGAGTACGGCTGACCCGAGACCTGGGCCGAGTTGATCCCGACGAGGAGCTGGCCCTCATACAGGGTGGTGGCCGCGCCGCCAGGGATGTTGAACGTCGTGTCGGTCTGAAGGCCAACGTTGGCCCCGAAGTAGCCGTTGTTGAACACGCGGAGGGCGGCCACACCGGTGCTGTGAGTTCGGCTGGTGGTCTGGGCGCTGGCCGGGCCGGCGAGCAGAAGGCCCGTCAGGGCAGCAGTAGCGAGAAAGCGCATGGGAGAGAGGGGTGTTAAGGGAAGACGAAGGTACAGCCCTCCGGCCCGAGGTCAACGTGCCGGTGACACTCCAGCCCCACCGGCGACGGGTCTGCGGATTCGCCCCGGCGCTTCCGCGATCCTGTACGCCCCGGCGGCGTCCCACGTGCGTTCCGA
>JANPJI010000701.1:0-4576 GCA_031425425.1 Rubricoccaceae bacterium | reverse complement strand
GCGCGGGGTCAAGCGCGCGCTCGACCTGGCCGTCGCCGTCGTCGTCGTCGTCGTCCTGCTCCCCGTCCTCGTCGCCCTCGCCGCGGTCGTCCGGATGGACTCGCCCGGGCCGGCCCTGTTCGTCCAGACCCGGATCGGGCGCGGCGGGCGCTGCTTCCGGCTGCTCAAGCTCCGCACGATGCACGTCGGGGCGCACCGGCGGCTCCAGGACGTGCTCGAGGCGGACCCCGGCGCCCGGGCCGAGTACGCCCGGTACGCCAAGCTGGCCGACGACCCCCGCGTGACGCGGGCTGGCCGGTGGCTCCGCCGGTTCTCGCTCGACGAGCTCCCCCAGCTCGCCAACGTGCTCGCGGGCGACATGAGCCTCGTCGGCCCGCGGGCCTACCTCCCCGAGGAGCTCGACCGAATGGGCCGGCGCGCCCGCCGCATCACCAGCGTGACGCCCGGGATCACCGGGCTGTGGCAGGTCTCCGGCCGCAACGCGCTCCCGTTCGACGAGCGCCTCGACCTCGACCTCCGCTACGTCCGCAACTGGACGCCCTCGCTGGATCTCTACCTCCTCGCCCGCACCGTCCCGACCGTCCTGTTCGGACGGGGGGCGGCCTGACCCCTCCACGCGCCATGCCCTCCGCCCTCCCTCCTACGTTCGTCGCCGAGCCCGACGGGCCGCCCCTCGACGCGGCGGCCGTCGCCGCGGCGCTCCGCCGCGGGTGGCGGCTGATCCTTGGCGCAGTGGTCGTTGCCCTCGGCGCGGCGGGCGCGTACGTGGCGCTCCGCCCGCCGGTCTACGAGGCGACGGGGTACGCCTTCGTCCGGACGGCCGAGGCCGCGCGCTCGACCGAGACCATCGAGGACGTCCTCCTGGGCGGGATGGGCCAGAGCCGGACGCTCGCCAACGAGCTCGGCGTGCTCCGCCGCTCGCTCGACCTCGCCACGGGCGTCGTCGAGCGCGTCGGGCCGGACCGCGTGGCGGCCGACCTCCAGCTGGAGGCCACGGCGCCGGGTGTGGCCCGGCCCGCGACGCCGCGCGTGCTCGCCGCCGCCCTCCTCAAGGCCCGCGTCACGTTCGAGCAGGCCGAGGACGAGAACGACCTCGTCGCCATTGCTGTCCGGAGCGGGGACGCCCGGCTGGCGGCCGACGTCGCCAACGCCTTCGCGGAGGCCTACGCCGAGCGGAGCCGGTCGAACGGCCAGGCCAGCATGACGACCTCGGCGGCGTTCCTCGAGGGCCAGCTCGAGGACCAGCGCGACGAGCTGAGCGAGATCGAGGGCCAGCTCGAGGCCTACATGGAGCGGAACCGCGCGGTCGCCCTCGACACCGAGGGCCAGACGGCCGTGACCCAGCTCGCCGAGGTCGACGCGGCGATCCACCAGGCCGCGGTCGACCTCGAGGTCGAGCGGACGGCCCTCGCGGGGGCTCAGAGCGAGGCGGCCCGCGTGCTGCCCGGGCTTGCCCGCCGGATCGGCTCGCCCGTCGAGGTCGAGATCGCCATCCTTCAGCGCCGGCTCGCCGACTTCGACGCGCAGGCGACGGACTACTACGCTCACGACCCGACCCTCCGCGGGGACGAGGGCCGGAACCCCGAACTCGCGGTGCTCCGCGACCGCCGCCGCGCCGCCGCCGAGCGGATCGGCACGCTCTCCTCGCGGCTCGTCGACGAGGTGATGGCCGTCGGCGGGGCGGACTCCCGCTCGGAGGGCGGCGACCTCGCCACGACCGGGCTCCCGTACGCGACGCGGATGCAGCGCGAGGCGACCGTGCGGGGCAACACGATCCGCGGGCTCGAGGCCCGGCGGCAGACGCTCGAGGCGCAGCGGGCCGGGTTTGAGGGCCAGCTCGGGTCGCTGCCCTCGCGGGCCGTCGGGCTGGCCCGGCTCGAGCGGGCGCGGCAGGCCGCCGAGCGGACGTTCTTCTTCCTCTCCGAGAAGCTCCAGCAGGCCCGCGTGGCGGCCGAAAGTGGCGTCGCCTACGTCGAGGTCGTCCGCCCCGCCGCCGTGCCGACGAGGCCCGTGGCCCCCGACCCCGTCCGGACGCTGGGGCTCGGCGGGCTCCTCGGGCTCCTCGCCGGGGCCGGGTTCGCGCTCGTCCGCCACACGGCGGACCGCCGCCTCCGGACGGCGGCCGAGGTCGAGGCGCTCGGGCTCCCGGTGCTCGGCACCGTGCCGGCCTTCGACGCCCGCGCGCTCCTCGGCCTCCAGGCCACGCTCCCCATCGAGAACGGCGGAGACGTCCGCGCCGACATCGTTGCAGCGCTCCTCCCCTCGGGTCCGCTCGTCGAGACGTTCCGGTCCGTCCGCTGGTCCGTCCAGCACAGCCGGGCCGAGCGGCCCCGCGTCGTCCTGGTGACGAGCCCGGGCGAGGGCGAGGGCAAGACGACCGTGGCCGTCCACCTCGCCCTCGCCGCGGCGCGGGCCGGCCTCCGCACCCTCTACGTCGACGCCGACCTCCGGCGGCCGACGGGACACGAGCGGTTCGGGATCGCGCGCGAGTCGGGTCTCACCGAACTCCTCTTCGCCGAGGGCCCGGTGGCGTGGGGGTCGTTCCGGTTCCCCCTCCGCGCCGACTGGGACTTCTTCGACGCCGACCTCCACACCCTCTACGTGCTTCCGGCCGGCCGGCCCGTGCCCAACCCGCCCGAGCTGCTCGGGTCGGACCGCGCCCGCCGCGCCTTCGCCGAGATGCGGGCCACCTTCGACCTCGTCGTCGTGGACTCGCCGCCCGTCGGGCCCGTCGTAGACGCGCTCGAGCTCGGGGCCGCCTGCGACGGCGTCGTCCTCGTCGCCGGGGCGGGGAGCACCGAGGCGGACGCGCTCTCCCGCGCGCGCCTCCTCTTCGACCGGCAGGGCGGGACGCCCGTCCTGGGCGTCGTGCTCAACCGTTCCGAGGGCGGCTCCACCGAGGGCAAGGGCTACGGCTACGCCAGCGCCGACTACGGGGCCGACGTGCAGGCCGCCCCGCCCCGGCTGACCCTCGACTGGACCTCGGGCGACGGCGCCCTCCACCTCCGGCCCCCCGTCGTTGCGCCCGCCCCCGTTCCTGTCGCTGTCCCCGTCCCTGTCGCGGCCCCCGCCGCTGCGACCGTCAGCGCCTCCGCTCCCGCCCCCGCCGCCCCTACCGCATTGTGTGGACGTATGGAGTGGCTGAATTGACACCTCGCTCCCCAACCCCGCTCTACACCCAGCCTCCCCCGCAATGACCGTCCAGATCCCCCACGCGTCCGGCCCCCTGCGCCGGCTCGCCGCGCCCGTCGCGTTCCTGCTGCTGGCGCTCGCCGGGCCGTCCGTCGCCGCGCAGCCCATCCCCCCCGGCGGGGCGGCTGTCTACCGCTACGCGCAACCCGGGCAGGCCGTCATCGCCGTCCACGTGTGGGGGGCTGTCCGCCAGCCCGGGTGGTACGAGGTCCAGCCGGCGACGACGCTGGACCAGGTGCTGTCGCTGGCCGGCGGCCCGGTCGTCGGGGCGGAGGACCCGCGCGAGGAGCGGCGGGTGACGCTCACGCTCACGCGCGGGGCGGGCGCCGCGCGGGCCGTCGTCTTCGCGTCGACGCTCGACGCGCTGATGGCCTCGGGCGCGCCGGTCCCTGCGCTCGCCCAGGGCGACGTGCTCACGCTCCAGACGACCGTCCGCCCGCGGTTCACGTGGCGCGACGGGCTGGGCGTGGCCTCGGCCGTCGGCGGCCTCCTCGTCGCGCTCACGCGCCTTCTCTGACCTGCCGCTCGTGAACGACCCCGCTTCCGCCAGCGCGACGGTCGCCGCGCCGCAGGGCCCGCGTCCCGGGGGCGTCCTCGCTGGCGCCCTCGCGGGCGTGCTCCGCGGGCGGAACGGGACGGCCGCCGCCCTGCAGGCCTTCGCCGTGCGGCTGGCCGTGCTCGGCCTGAACGTCGCCACGGGCGTGCTCGCGGCGCGGTGGCTCGGCGCGGCCGGGCGCGGCGACCTCGCCGCGCTCCGGGCCGGCGCGACGACGTTCGCGTTCCTGCTCGCGCTCGGCCTCCCGAGCGCCGTCGTGTACACCTTCCGCCGGTACCCCGCCCACCGCGGGCGGCTGCTCGGAGCGGCCCTCGCGCTCGCGGCCGCGCTGGGCGCCGTCGCCGTCGTGCTCGGCGCGGCCCTCGTCCCGGTCTGGCTGGACGACTTCGCGCCGGACGTCCGGCGGGCGGCGCAGTGGATGATGCTCACGGCGCCGCTCGTGCTCCTGATGCCGGTCTGCACCGGGGCCCTCGAGGCGAGCGGGGCCTACACGGCGACGAGCCGCGCGCGGCTGGCGCAGCCGCTGCTGACGCTCCTCGTCCTCGTCGGCCTCGGGGCCGCGGGCGCGATGACGCCGCTCAACGCCGCGCTCGCCTACGTCGCGGCGAGCCTCCCGCTCGTGTGGATGCTCGCGGCGCTGTGGCGGCGCCACCCCCCGCAGTTCCGCGGGATCGCCCGGCCGGCGCGGCTCATCGGGCGCTACGCCGTCCGGTCGGCCGGCATCAACCTCACCTCGTCGCTGGCGTCGCAGGCGGACCAGGTCCTCGTCGTCGGGATCATGGAGCCGGCCCTCGTCGGGGCCTACGGCATCGGTGCGCAGTTGCGCCA
>JANPJI010000700.1:0-1686 GCA_031425425.1 Rubricoccaceae bacterium | reverse complement strand
CGCCCGACGGCTCCCGCGCCTTCGTGAGCGACCTCAACGCGACCCCGCTACCGGGGCGGCTCTCAGCCTTCGACACCGGGACCGGCGCGCTCCTGTGGACGCGCCTCGACGCCGGACCGGGTCCGGTGGTGGTGAGCCCGGACGGGACACGCCTGCTCGACGTCTCGCCGTCCGGCGCTCGCCTGCTCGACGCCGCGACCGGCGACATCCGCGCCGGGCCGGTCGCGTCCGCCTTCGCGCGCCCCATCTCCTTCTCTGCCGACGGCCGCCTCGTCGCGTACGCGACCGGGCGGGGTGCGGTCGTCGTCGCACGGGCGGCCGACCTCGTGACGACGATCCGCCTCGAGTGGGTCCTGCCCGTCGCGTTCGGTCTGCTCGGCGGCGGCCGGGCCATCGCCCTCCGGGAGACCTCGTTCGGGGTCTACGAGGTGGTCCGGTGGGACTTCAGCCGCGCCTGGGAGGTCGACGCACCGTAGTCAGAGCGCGACCGGCTCGACGGCGAGCGGGCCCTTCGCCGTTTCGGCGACGAACGCGGCCGGGGCATCGGTCGAGTGGTAGAACAGCAGCAGATGCCCGTGCTCGGCGGCGTCTCGCGCGAGGACCTCGCGCCAGCGCTGGGACGCCGCCCCGTCGGCGTCGTACTTGGCCACGAAGCGGCGCGTGACCTGGCTCGGCGTCCCCAGCACGTCGCCCCCGTAGACGGCGGCAAGGCCGCCAGAGGGAATCCGGACGATCTGGTGCGCGCCGGTGTGCCCGCCCGTGACCGTCACCTCGGCGCGGCTGCCCGGCACCGGCCCGTCGCCGTGGAGGAGCACGAGCTGGCCGGCGCGGTCCAGCGTGTCCGCGACGAGGTCGCGCGCGCGTGCCGACTCGCCGGCGTAGCCGCTGGCCGTTAGCTCCGCCTCCTGTACGGCGTATTCGGCGTTCGAGAACGTCGGCCGCCACACGCCGTCCACCGAGGCGATGGCTCCGCCGGCGTGGTCGAAGTGCAGGTGCGACAGGACGACCCGGTCGACGGCCTCGGGCGCGACGCCCCGCGCGGCGAGCGCGCCGAGCAGCGCCTCGGTGCCGCGGCCAGCCGCCCACTCGCCGAGGCCGGCGTCGAGGAGAAACGTCTCGGACGGGGTGCGGACGAGGAACGGCGTGACGGAGATGAACAGCGTGCCCAGCCGGGCTGGAGCGCCGTCGGCGTGCGGCACGAACCGCTTGTCGAGGCCAACCGTGAAGCGGCCCTCGGGGAGCGCGTGGATCTGGAGGTCGCCGTAAGTCACGGGTGGCAGGGCAGGGAAGGAGACGAAACCCCGCCGCGGCGGGACGGATTCAACCGGACCATTCTCCATCCGCGCTTCCCATGTCCGATTCCACCACTCTGAAGAACGGCTCGTCCGCCGGCTCGCCCGGCCAGAAGGCGCTCGCCTCGGGCGAGTCGCTCGCGATGCGCCTGTGGGAAGAAGCTGCCGGCGAGGCCGGCACGCCGCACACGCGCCCGTACGAGACCGTCGGGTACGTCGTCTCGGGCCGCGTCGAGGTCCACGTCGGCGGCACGGCGACGGCGTACGGGGCCGGCGAGAGCTACGTCGTCCCGGCCGGGGCCGAGCGGAACTACGTCGTCGTCGAGGCCCTCGTGGCCGTCGAGGCGACGAGCCCGCCGGCGGGAGCGTAAGCCGGACGCCGCCTGTGCGGCAG
>JANPJI010000699.1:0-3812 GCA_031425425.1 Rubricoccaceae bacterium | reverse complement strand
CCGCGCTCGGTCAGCCCGCGGCTCACCCGCGAGGCGGCACCGAGGAGCCGGTCGCCCAGCGCGGTGCGCCCGCCAGGCTCCGCCGTGCGGAGCAGGAGGGCCCACTCGCGGTCGGCGAGCCGCGCCGGGAAGGCCGCCCGGGCACGGACGTAGCGGGCCGAGTCGGCCCGGACGGCCGCATCGAGGCCGGCATCGCGCGGGGCCTCGCGAGCCTCCATCCACGACGCGAA
Organism: Rubricoccaceae bacterium; assembly: GCA_031425425.1. GTDB lineage: Bacteria > Bacteroidota > Rhodothermia > Rhodothermales > Rubricoccaceae > DASVSE01. Next base: position 3,582 of record JANPJI010000699.1, on the reverse strand, counting down.
CGCGCCGAGGGTGGAGTCCAGACGGACGCCAAGGCGCGCGACGGCGGCGAGCGACGAGTCGGCCGCCGCAGCCTGCTCCACGACGATCGGGGGCTCGGACCGGAGGACGGAATCGCGGCGCGCCTCGATCTGGGCCTCAGGCAGCCGGATCGAGAAGTCGAAGGGGGCCACCACGTCGTCGCCCTTCCAGACGTCGCCGACCTGCCCGCTCCCGTCGTACACCGAGACGTTGGGGAACGCGAGCAGAGCGAGCCCGGCGAGCCCCACGAACAGGCCCGCCCGCAGGCCCACCTGTTGCCGGGTCAGGGTGGGGCGAGGCGCATCGGGGAGCCGTCCCTCGAAGCGGAGGCCGGTCAGGCGGGGCCGCCGGACCGGGCGGGGGGAAAGGCCGAAGCGTTCGAACAGGGTCATGCGGATCAGACGCCGGAGCGCGCGCCGGGCTCCCTCTCGGATACCTTCGGGGCGACCCGCGGCAGGGCCGCCCGGCGGAGCGGGACGAGAGACGGGCGGATCTGGCCGAGGCGCGCGAGGAGTTCGCCCGGCGGGTCGGCCGTCGCAGCTCCGAGCGCGAGGTCGTACCAGCCCGCCGTCTCCGGGGCGTCGATGCCGACGCGGAAGCCGGCCGGCGACGCGCCCACGAGGACGGCCCCGGCGAGGGCGGACGGGTCACCGAGCGCGATGGCCACGTCCAGCCCCGGCGCCCACAGGCGCGCGCGGACGGCGGCTGTGGGCAGCCCACGCCAGTCGAGCACGTCCCGACCGACGCGCACGACGGCCCCGGCGAACGCGTCGGGCACGAACGCCACGGCGTCTCCGACGACGACCGGCACCACGGGCGCTCCGAGCGCCTCGACCATGCGCCACGCGGCGCGGAGGGCGGCTTCGTCCGTGGGGAGCACGACGAGGATGCGCTGGACGAGGTGCGCCTCGGCCGGCAATCGGCGGGCGCGAGCGGCGACGAGCCGGCGGGCGGCCTGCCATCCGAGGTGCGTCTTGAGCGCCTCGATCATTCCGCGCTCCCGAACAGGTCCGCCTGGCGGAGGGGCAGCTGCGGATCCACCGGTGGGGTCTCAAAAACCGTTGAGGCCTGATCTTGAACGCTCTGACCGCTCCCTAGAGGGGGCTCCCGTGAAGCGGGTGGGGGTGTCTGCGCGGAGGCCGGCCGCGGCAAAGACCCTCCGTCGGCTGCGCCGCCACCTCCCTCGAGGGAGGAGTCAGAGAACTTCGACAGCGTCTCAGCCGGTGGGGCCTCCGCCGGTGGGGCCTCCCCTGGCGTTGCGGCGGGCGCGCTAGGGGCCAGAACGGCGTCTAGCGCGGTGCCGGCGAGGAGGGCCAGCAGGCCGGCCTCGTCCACGACCGGAACGCCGAGCGCCTCGGCCGCAGCCTGCTTCTGCCCGGCGCTCTCCCCCGCCACGACGACGTGCGTCTTCTTGGAGACGCTCCCGGCGACGGACCCGCCGGCGGCCTCGATGAGCGCCTTGGCCTGGGGCCGCGTGAGCGTCGGCAGGGTGCCCGTGAGGACGAACGTCTTGCCGGCGACGTCGCCGTCCACGGGGACGTCCGCTGCGACGGTCTCGCCGTCGAGGCGCTCCGTGTTGACGCCGGCCGCGCGGAGCCCGTCCACGGTCGCCCGGTTGGCGGCGTCGGCGAACCACGCGACGACGCTCTCGGCGACGACCGGGCCGACGCCGTCGACCGCTTCGAGCGTCTCGCCGGTCGTCGCGGCGAGGTCGGCGAGCGAGGCGTGGTGCGCCACGAGCAGCCGCGCGACGGTCTCGCCAACGTGCCGGATGCCGAGCCCGAACAGGAGCCGCCCGAGCGGCCGGCCCTTCGCCGCGTCGAGCCCGGCGAGGAGCTTGTCCGCCTTGCGCTCCTTGAACCCGTCGAGCGCGAGGAGCGCGTCGCGGTCGAGCCGGTAGAGGTCCGGCAGGTCCGCGACGAGCCCGGCGTCGACGAGCTGGGCGGCGATCTTCTCCCCCATCCCGTCCACGTCGAGCGCGCCGCGGCTGGCGAAGTGCTGGACGGCGCGGCGCAGGCTCGCCGGGCAGGACGCGGCGAGGTGGCGCAGGTCGGCCGTGCCCTCGGCGCGCACGAGCGGGCGCCCGCACTCGGGGCAGACGGCCGGCGGGACGTACACGACCTCCGCCCCGGTCCGCGCCTCGACGACCGGCCCGACGACGGCCGGGATCACGTCGCCGGCGCGCTTGACCACGACGCGGTCGCCGATTCGGATGTCGCGGCCGAGGATGTAGTCCGTGTTGTGGAGCGTCGCCCGGGCGACCGTCACCCCGCCGACCTCGACGGGGGCGAGGTTCGCGACCGGCTTCACGACGCCCGTCCGGCCGACGTTGTGGACGATCTCCGCGAGGCGCGTCGTCGCCTCGCGGGCAGGGAACTTGACGGCGACGGCCCACCGCGGGCTCGTCGCGACGGCCCCGAGGACGGCTTGGTAGTCGGCGCGGTCCACCTTCAGCACGACCCCGTCGATCTCGTAGTCGAGCGAGTCGCGGTGGGCCGCCCAGTGGGTGCAGAAGGCGACTGCGGCATCGACGGGCGGCGTGCCGTCCGCGCCGTCGAAGGTGGCGCGGACGGGACCGACGGGCAGGCCCCACGCAGCGATGCGGTCGAGAGCCTCGGTCTGCGACGCGGGCGCGGCGGCGGTCGTCGGCCCGAGGCCGTAGGCCCAGAAGCTCAGCCCGCGCCCGGCGGTGACCGTCGGGTCGAGTTGCCGGAGGCTGCCGACGGCCCCGTTGCGGGGGTTGGCGAGCGGGCGGTCGCCGTCGGCGACGAGGCGCTCGTTGAGCGCCTCGAAGCGCACCCGGCCGAGGTAGACCTCGCCGCGAACCTCGACGCGCTCCGGCACATCGGCCCCGGCGAGACGCAGCGGGATTGCGCGGACGGTCCGAATGTTGGCCGTCACCTCCTCGCCGACCGTTCCGTTGCCGCGCGTCGCGGCCCGCGCGAGCACCCCGCGCTCGTATGTGAGGGAGACGGCGAGTCCGTCGATCTTGAGTTCGGCCTCGATCGCCGGCTGCTCGTCGTCGTCCAGCACCGAGGCGAGGCCTTTCGCGACGCGCTCGGCCCAGGCGCGGACGTCCGCTTCGGAGAAGGCGTTGGCGAGCGAGAGCAACGGCTCGGCGTGGGCCGCCTTCTCGAACCGCGCGAGCGGCTCGCCGCCGACGCGGTGCGTGGGCGAATCGGGCGCACGGAGGTCCGGCCGGGCCGCCTCGATGTCGCGGAGCGCGGCGAAGAGGCGGTCGTACTGGCTGTCTCCGACGAGGCTCTCGCCGCGGACGTGGTACGCCTCGGCGAGTGCGCCGACGACCCGGCGGAGGTCGCCCGCGACCGAGTCCGCGTCGTCTTCCCCGGTGCGGACGAGCAGGGCGAGCGCCTCCGAGACGACGTCCATCGGTCAGGGAGCCGGCGCGGCGGCAGGAGGGCCGGCGGCCGTAAGCGAGTCCAGGAGCCGCTGCCCGCTCGCGCGGTCGATGGTCACCGGCCGTCCGTCCGGCGGCGTCCACCGGAGGCCCTGAAGCTCGACGGTCGCGTCGGTGAAGAAGGCCCCGGTGCCCTCGCCCCAGA
>JANPJI010000698.1:0-4396 GCA_031425425.1 Rubricoccaceae bacterium | reverse complement strand
GCCAACGCCGACCTGACCTTCGGCGTGTGGGTCAACACCGAGGGCGTCAACACCAACCCGGCCACGGACGCCGGCAAGTTCCAGCTCGTCTACACGTTCCGCGACGCGATGGGCGTGGACCTGCTCGGGCAGCCGGTCGTGCTCGACGTGCCGCAGACGGCCGCGACGACGGGCGGCTGGACGCAGATCACGACGGCGGGCCTGGGCGCGATCGTGTTCCCGCGCGAGGCGACGAGCGCGACGATCACGGTGCGCAAGGGCGCGGCCGCGACGGGTTCGGTGTGGGTGGACGACTTCTCGGTGTCGACGACGGCGCCGAACGTGTGGCCGGGCGACATCCACGGGGCCAACGTGGACCTGCCGGGCGACTGGTACCTGTACTGGGACGGGTACACGTCCGGGGTCGCCAGCGCGCCGTTTGCGGTGACGCAGACGACGGCGCAGGCGCACACGGGCAGCCGGAGCCTGCGCATCGAGCGCGCCAACGCCGGCGTCACGAGCGAGGCCGTGGCGATCACGCCACGCGTCCCGGCCACGCCCGGGCAGCCGATGCTCGTCTCGTACTGGGTGAAGACGGAGAACAACGCCTCGCCGGCGACGATCGGCACGGGCGACAACAACATCGGGATCACGGCGCTGTGGTACTCGTCGCTTCTGAGCGGCGCGGCGGGCTACAACGAGATCGGCGGAGCTGACATTCGGCTCAACGGCGAGTTCAACCCGCAGGTGATCCCGCTGCTGCCGCGGCAGGCGGCCAACGGCTGGACGAACTACGCGTTCGTGCTCAACCCGCTCGCGAACTCAGCGGGCATGGAGGTCCGCCTGCGGTACTGGCACGCCTTCACCGGCGCGACGTACTGGGACGACATCGCGGTGACGAACATCGCCGGGGCCAACCTCTTCGGCGTCGCCGGTGAGGAGGCACCCGCGCCGGGCACGCCCGGCGCGTCCGCCGAGCGCTGGATGACGGCCAACGTGCCGAACCCGTTCGCCGACGCGACCGAGATTCGGTTCACGCTCCCGCAGGCCGAGGCCGTCACGCTCGAGGTCTACGACCTGCTCGGCCGCCGCGTGGCGCTCCTCGCCGACGACGAGGCGATGGCCGCGAGCGAGCACGCCGTCGCGTTCGAGCGCGGCGACCTGCCCAGCGGGACGTACCTCGTCGTGCTGCGGACGCCCTCGCACAGCGAGGCCCGCCAGGTGACGGTCGTCCGCTAACGACCGGCCGCCGCTGGCGGCGGCGACGCCCGGTCCACCACCGGCCGCTCCCTCCCGCAGGGGGCGGTCGGGTGCCGGCAACCGGCCCAGCCCCTGTAAGAGGGCGGCTGCGGCCCTGACGTTTCAGACCCGACTCCTCCAGGTGATGCCCGTCTCCCGCTTGCCCGGCCGCGCCGTCGGCCTCGTCGTCGCCTTCTCTCTCCTCGCCCTGCTGGGGACGGCGGCGCAGGCCCAGACCGGCAAGGTCGCCGGCCGCGTCCTCGACGCGGCGACGCAGGAGCCGCTCATCGGTGCCACCGTCGCCGTCGTCGGCTCGGACCGCGGGGCGGCGACCGATCTCGACGGCTACTACACCATCATCGGCGTCCGGCCGGGCACCGTTAGCATCCGCACGTCCTACGTCGGCTACGCGGCGCAGACGGCCGAGAACGTCCGCATCCAGATCGACCAGACGACGGCGCTCGACGTCGCTCTCGCCGAGGAGACCGTCGAGGGCCAGGAGGTCGTCGTGCGCGCCGAGCGCCCGATCGTCCAGCGCGACCTCACCTCGACCCAGGCGTCGATCTCGGCCGACGAGCTCGCCGCGCTCCCGGTCCAGTCCTTCCAGGACGTGGTCAACCTCCAGGCGGGCGTCGTCGAGGGCCACTTCCGCGGCGGGCGCACCGGCGAGGTGGCCTACCTCGTCGACGGCGTGCCGGTGAACGACGTCTACGACCAGTCGTTCGCGTTCCAGGTCGAGAACCAGGCCATCCAGGAGGTGCAGGTCATCTCCGGAACGTTCAACGCCGAGTACGGGCAGGCGCAGTCCGGCGTCGTCAACATCGTGACGCGCGACGGCGGCGAGGAGTACCGCGCGAGCCTCGCCGCGTACGGCGGCGACTACGGCACGACGCGGAACGACCTCTTCGAGCGGCCGAGCGCGTTCTCGCCGCTCGCCAACGCCGAGGTCAACGGGTCGCTGAGCGGGCCGGTGCCCGGGCTGGGGAGCCGGCTGACGTTCTTCGCCTCCGGCCGGGCCGTCCGCAACGACGGCTACCTCTTCGGCCGGCAGGTCGTGACGCCGACCTACGCCTCGAACGGCGACCGCATCCCGGTGGTCTTCGACGGCCGGACCGTCCGCGTGCCGGGCCTCGGCGACAGCACGCTCGCCGGGCTCAACTGGTCCGAGCAGACGACGGGCCAGCTCAAGCTCACCGCCCGCGTGCCCTACGGCCGCCTCTCGGTCAACGGCCTGCTCCAGCGCGACCGCGGCCAGAACTACGACCACCTCTTTCGCTACAACCCCGCCGGCCAGACGACCGTCTACGGCAACTCGGCGTCCGTCCTCGGCACGTACACCGCGATCCTGTCCCAGTCGACCTTCCTGGAGGTTAAGGGCGCGACGTTCGCCAACGGCGTCGACGAGTACGTCTACGAGGACCCGCTCGACGCGCGGTACCCGAACTCGAACGCGCTCAGCGAGCTGAGCCCGAACTACAGCTTCTACCTCGGCGGCGTCCGCAGCACGCACTTCTCCCGCGACACGCGGACGACGGTGGGCCGCGTCGACCTCACGAGCCAGGTCTCGCGGCAGCACCTGCTCAAGGGCGGGTTCGAGGTGAAGCGCCACCGGCTCACGCTCGACGAGTTCGACGTCCTCAACAACGCCTCGACGGCGTTCCAGCCGGCCATCCCGCTCGCCGGCACGCCCGCCCACGTCGCCTACACCCAGCGCCCCGCCGAGGCGTCGGCGTACGTGCAGGACAAGATGGAGTTCGACTACCTCGTCGTGAACGTCGGCGCGCGGCTGGACTACTTCGACGCCAACGCGCTCATCCCGCAGGACTTCACGCTCCCGACGACCGGCGCGCGCGTCGGGACGCGGGCCAAGCTCCAGGTGTCGCCGCGGCTCGGGTTCGCGTACCCGATCTCGCCCTCGGGCGTGGTCCACGTCGCGTACGGGCACTTCTTCCAGATGCCGCCCTTCGACTACCTGTTCACGAACCCGGACTACATCTACGACCCCGAGGGCGGGCGCGAGCGGTCGTTCGGCTACGCCGACCTCGAGCCGCAGAAGACCGTCGCCTACGAGATCGGCCTCCAGCAGGGCCTCACGGACGACATCGGCCTCAACGTCTCGCTCTACTACAAAGACATTCGGAACCTGCTCGGCGTCCGCTTCGAGCAGATCGCCCCGGGCGCGGGCGAGAACTTCCAGCTCTCGCGCTACGGCCGCTACACGAACCGCGCGTACGGCAACGTCCGCGGCCTCACGGTTGCCTTCGAGCGCCGCGCCCGGACGGGCGTCGCGGGCCGCGCCGGGCTCGGACTCAACGTGGACTACACGTTCCAGATCGCCGAGGGCAGCGAGTCCGACCCCAACGACGTGTACCTGCTCGAAGGCGCGACCGACGGCAACGCCCCGGCGACGCAGCTCAACCCGCTCGACTGGGACCGCCGCCACCAGCTCAACGTCCGCGTCGGGGTGGGCGACGCGTCGCGGCGCTTCGGGCTCGTGAGCCTCGTCGGGCGGCTGGGCTCGGGCCTGCCGTACCGGCCCTCCGCGCGCGGGGAGCCGGCCGGCGGCGAGAACTCGGCCCGCCGCCCCGGCGTGGCCTCCGTGGACCTGTTCGCCACGCGGACGGTGCGCGTCGGCAGCCTCCGGCCGGGCCTCTTCCTGCGCGTCTACAACCTCCTCGACACGGGCAACCTGACCAACATCTTCACCGACACGGGCCGGGCGACGCCCAACCTGAACGACTACTCCGGCGCGCCGGGCGGGCTCAACTCGCTGGACCAGTTCCTGCTGCGCCCGGACTTTTACTCGGCCCCGCGCCAGATCCAGTTCGGCGCCTCGGTCGACCTGTGATGCCTCATTCAACCCGGACCCTCTCTGGCCTGCCGGCCATCTCTCCCGGAGGGAGAGAAGACGCTGCAGCGAGGCGCTGCTACGACGTCCCCTCGCCCCTCGGGGAGAGGGACAGGGAGAGGGGCGACCCAACGCGAACAGTTCCTTTGGCAATGCTCCGCACGTCCGCTCTCCTGCTCCTGGCCCTCGCCGCGGGGCCCGCCGCGCTCGCGCAGCGGATCCCGGATCCCAATCTCGGCGACCCGCTCCTGACCCAGTGGGGCACGCTCGACGGCAACCGCGTCCGCACGCTCTACGCCAACCACGGCGAGATCGCGCGCTACCCGGACC
>JANPJI010000697.1:0-2252 GCA_031425425.1 Rubricoccaceae bacterium | reverse complement strand
GACGTAGAGGACCGTGTCGGGGTCGGGGAGCGGGAGGACGAGACGGACCGAGTTGGCTGGCGGCGGGGTTCCTGGCGGCGGGGTCCCGGGCGGCGACGCGCTGTCGCATCCGGCAAGGACGGCCACAACAACGAACATGGGCAGAAGCAGTCGCCGTGTCATGGAAAGTGGGGTCCGAGATACGGGCTTGTGAGAGGCGTCTCACGGAGAACGTTCTCACGCGACGGCGGGTCGGTCGCGGAAGATCGGCGTCGCGCCGTGCTCGATGGTCGCCGCGGTGACGTGGCAGACGGTCCCGCCGCGCGTGTCCGGGCTCTCGAACATGAGGTCCAGCATGGTCTGTTCGAGGACCGAGCGGAGCCCGCGCGCGCCCGTCTTGAGCGCGACCGCCCGGGCGACGACGGCGTCGAGCGCGCCGTCGTCCACGACGAGGTCCACGCCGTCCATCGCGAACAGCTTCTGGTACTGCCGCACGAGCGCGTTCTTGGGCTCGGGGAGGATGCGGCGCAGCTCGGGCGGCGTGAGACCGTCGAGCGCGGTCACGATGGGGAGCCGGCCGATGAGCTCGGGGATGAGCCCGTAGCGCAGCAGGTCGTCCGGCTCGGCGTGGCGGAAGAGCGTCGGGTCCTTGGGGTCGATGGCCGTGCGAGAGGCGCCGTGGTCGAAGCCGATGCGGCCGTGCGAGAGGCGCCGCGCGATCTGGGCCGCGAGCCCGTCGAAGGCCCCGCCGCAGATGAACAGCACGTTGCGCGTGTCGAACTGGACGAGCGTCTGCTCGGGGTGCTTGCGGCCGCCCTTGGGCGGGACGCCGGCGACGGTCCCTTCGAGCATCTTGAGCAGAGCCTGCTGGACGCCCTCGCCCGAGACGTCGCGGGTGATGGACGCGTTGTCGCCGCGGCGCGAGAGCTTGTCGATCTCGTCGACGTAGATGATGCCGCGCTCGGCGCGCTCGAGGTCGAAGTCCGCCGCCTGGAGCAGGTGGCTCAGGATGCTCTCGACGTCCTCGCCGACGTAGCCCGCCTCGGTGAGGGCCGTCGCGTCGGCGATCGACAGCGGGACGTCGAGGATCTTGGCGAGCGTCCGCGCGAGGAGCGTCTTGCCCGTCCCGGACGGCCCGAGGAGCAGGATGTTGGACTTCTCGATCTCGACGTCGTCGTACGCGTGGAGGTACGCCTCGGCGTCGATGCGCTTGTAGTGGTTGTAGACGGCGACGGAGAGCGCCCGCTTGGCCGTGTCCTGCCCGATGACGTGCTCGTCGAGGGCGGCCTTGATCTCGCGAGGGACCATCCGGCGGTTCCGGTTCGCCGTCGCGCGGCGCGGGCTCGGCGCGGGCACGTACGGCTGGAGGTCGCCGCGGACGATGCCCGAGGCGTCGTGGATGCACCGGTCGCAGATGTAGACGTCCGGCCCGGCCACCATCGAGGTGACCTCGTGGGCGGTCCGGCTGCAGAACGAGCACCGGATGACGTCGTCGCCGAGGAGCATGGGCACGGGGGGCGGATCGCGCGCCAATCTAGGCACCGCCGGACAACGGGACCGCCTGTGCGCTGGCCGCCTGTACGCGGGCCACCTGTGCGCGTGACGCCGGGGCGCGGACGCCGGGGCGCGGACGCCGGGGCGAGGACGCCGGGGCGAGATTGCGCGTAGGGTGGTGGCGCAGGCGGACGACAGCGCGGCGCTTCTCGGCGAGGGCGCACCGCGGTGCGCCCCTACGGGTGCCGATCTTGCCGCTTTCCGATTCCTCTGCCCGTGCTCCCCGCCGCCTTTCTCGACCGCCTCGCCCGGATCGTCGCCCCCTCCGACCTGCCGGGCGTGCTCGCCACGTTCGACGCGCCGCTGCGGACCAGCTTCCGCGTCTGCACGCTCCGCGCGGACGAGGCCGACGTGCTCGCGCGCCTCAGCGCGGTCGGCGTCCCGTTCGAGGCCGTGCCGGGCGTCGCCGGGGCGTACTCGGTCGAGGCGGAGCACCGGGCGGCCCTGCTCGCCTCCGCGCCCGCCGCCGAGGGGCTCGTGTACGCCCAGAACGCGTCGAGCCAGATGCCCGTGCACGTCCTCGCGCCGCGGCCCGGCGAGCGTGTGCTGGACCTCTGCGCCGCGCCGGGCTCCAAGACGGGGCAGCTCGCCGCGGCGATGGGCAACGAGGGCGAGGTCGTGGCCGTCGAGAAGGTCCGCGAGCGGTTCTTCCGCCTCCGCGCGAATGTGGCCGCGCAGGGCGCGACGAACGTCCGGCCGCGCCTCGGGTCCGGCACGGC
>JANPJI010000696.1:0-1670 GCA_031425425.1 Rubricoccaceae bacterium | reverse complement strand
CCGTCGCGATCCCCCGTCACGGCGCCAAACACGCGGGGCCGGATGGCCGTCGACGATCTGTACGGGGGGGTACCCGCTCGGGGCCGTCGAGCAGGCCGTCGTGATCGAGCGTCAGGCGCTCGACGCGGTGCTCGAGATGCGGACGGTGGAGATGGCCCAGGTCCAGGCGGAGCGGGGGCGGGTAGCCCTCGACGCGCTTGCGAGGTCGCTACGGTGCCAGGTCGCTTCTGCCCCCAAACGGAGCGGAGAGCAGTGAGAACGGATACGTCGGAGCGGGCAGGGGCAGGGATCCCGGGCAGGCCCCATCGTGCCCCCGCCGCCTGGGCGGACGGGGCGCGAGGAGGACCGCCGTCACCGGCGTGTCGCGCCCCTAGGGCCTGTGAGACAAAGCGAGTCGTCGTGGCGTTGAGCGGCACCTTAGGGGCGGCACCCAGTTAGGGGCGGCACCCAGGTTTCACTGTTTTGTGAAAACCAGCATGCGCGGGCACAACGCCCATGAGGCCCCGGTTGCGGATTAAGAGCCCTCGGCACACTCGCCTCAGGCCTCCGCCTCTGGCCCTGTCTGCCGGGCGTTCGGAACCCTCCTCATCCCTCCTTCCTCCGTCTCATGTCCCAGTCCTCCTCCTCGACAATCGTCGAGACCGCCGTCGCCACGGACGCCCTCTCGACGCTCGTCGCGGCCGTCACGGCCGCCGACCTCGGCGAGACGCTCTCCGGCGACGGCCCGTTCACGGTCTTCGCACCGACGAACGACGCCTTCGGCGCGCTCCCCGCCGGGACCGTCGACACGCTGCTCGAGCCCGCCAACCGCGAGCAGCTCACGTCCGTGCTCACCTTCCACGTCGTCGCCGGCAAGCTGCTCGCCGCGGACCTCTCCGACGGCCAGACGCTCACGACCGTTCAGGGCCAAACCCTCACGGTCAAGGTCGACGGCGCCACGGTGACCGTCAACGGCGTCCCCGTCGTGCAGGCGGATGTCGAGGCGTCGAACGGCGTCGTGCACGTCATCGGCGGCGTGCTGCTCCCGGCGTAACGGCACCACGCCGGCTGGCTGCCTGCAGTTCGGGGTACGAGGTTCGGGGTGCGTACCCTGCGCTTCGTGCCCCGAACCCGTTTCTATGCCCACCGCCCTCCTGCTCGGCGCGACCGGCCTCGTCGGCCGCTACACGCTCACCCGCCACGCCCGCGACGCCCGCTGGACGCGCGTCGTGACGCTGGACCGCCGGCCCATCGCGCCCGTCTCGGCCACGCACGCGCCGGCGGTCGTCGACTCCGACCGCCTCGACCGGCTCGACCCGGACGTGTGACAGCCTGTTCTGCGCGCTCGGGACGACGAGCCGTTCGTCGGCTTCATGGCCGGGGTCGGGCGGAACGTGCTCCTCGGCATGGCCGTCGGGGCCGTCGCCACCGTCGTTCTCCAGTCGTCGTCGGCCACGGTCGGCATCGTGATCGTGATGGCGAGCCAGGGCGCCGTCTCGCTCCCGGCCGGCATCGCCCTCATGCTCGGGGCCGAGGTCGGGACGTGCGCGGACACGATGCTGGCCTCGATCGGCCGGTCCCGTGAGGCCCTGAGGGCCGGGCTGTTCCACCTCGGGTTCAACGTGGCGACGGTGGCCGTCGGCGTGGCCGTCGCGGGGCCGCTGGCCGCGCTCGGGGAGGGGCTCGCCGGG
>JANPJI010000695.1:0-2969 GCA_031425425.1 Rubricoccaceae bacterium | reverse complement strand
CTCGGCCCGCGGCCCGACGCTCGAAAACGCCGACGTGATGACGGACCAGAAGTCCAGCGGGTACACGGCCCCACCGGGCGCGACGACGTCGACCGACTGCCGCAGGTCGCCCTCGTGCACGAGCAGCGTGTAGCCGGCCGTCCCGGGGCAGCGCTGCGTGGACCAGCCCTCGTCCGTGTTGAGCTCGGTCGTCGTGCAGCGGTCCAGCGCCGTGTAGACGCTGCGTGGCTGCGCGGCGGCCGTACAGGCGACGAGGGCGAACAGGGCGACCGGAGGGCGCACGGGCGGCGAGAACGCAGGGCGAGCAGTGTACGTCGGGTAGCTTGCCACATGCCACGGCTCCTCTCGCCCTCTGCTGGCCTGATCTCCGTTCTCGCCCTCGCCGCGTGCGTCGGCGAGACGCCTGCGCCCGCGTCCGACGTACCCGCGTCCGGCGCGCTGGCAGATTCCGCTGCGACGGCGCCAGACCTCGTGCTCGGCCCGGAGGGCCTCGGGCGCCTCGGTGCGGCAACCCCGTTCGACACCGCCGCCGTCCGCGCCGCCCTCCCGGCCGGGTTCACGGCCGAGCGCCGCTCCGTCGAGACCGCGGCGGGCCTCGTGCCGGTCGTGTGGGCGCTCCGCGACGGCCAGCTCGTGCTCGAACTCTACGCCGATGCCGCCGGCGCGCACGTCGGGCGCATCGACGCGCCGGGCGAGAGCGTCGTCGGGCCGGGCGGCGCGCATGCCGGCCAGACCTTCGCAGACGTCAACGGGGCGGCGATGGACTGCGAGGTGGGCACGGACGAACAGAGCGACATGGCCGTGTGCCGCGGCGCGGGCCTCTCGTACGTGTTCGCCAGCCAGGCGCTCGTCGGGCGCACGACGCTCCCGCCCGCCGACTCGCTCCAGGGCGCGCTCCTCGAACGCCTCGTCTGGCGCGCCGACGGGTAGCGCCGTGGCTCCCACGCCGACCGACGCCGCGAGCGCACACGTCCTCGACGCCGCCGAGCGGATGTTCCTCGCCCACGGCTATGCCGGGGCGCGCCTCCGCGACCTCGCCGCAGACCTCGGCATCCAGCCAGCCTCGCTCTACCACCACGCGCCCGGCGGCAAGCGGCATCTCTGGGAGCGCGTCGTCGGGCGCGCCCTGGCCCGCCACCGCGAAGGCCTCCGCGCGGCGGCGGCCGGGGCAGGCCCCGACCTCCGCGGCCAACTCGTCGCGATGGCTGTGTGGCTCCTGTCGCAGCCGGCCCTCAACGCCGTCACCCTCGCCGCGTCCGATCCGGCCGAACCGGGCGCGCTCTCGGAGCGCCTCTACGACGCCCTCATGGTCCCCGTCGGCGACGCGCTCCGCGACGCGCAGGCCCGTGGCGAGGCCCGCGGCGACGTCTCGCCGGACCTGTTCGCCGGCGTGTTCGTCTCGGCCGTCGCCGGGCTCGGACCGGCCGACCGGGCCGGATCGCTTCCGCGTCCGGCGACCGACCTCGCGCGCGACATCGTGGCGCTGCTGCTGACGGGCGTGGAACCTCGACAGACTACTTTTTGTTAGATACTCTCTGCTGAGTCAAGCCTCGACGGCCTCTTTCTGCGGCGTCGCCCGGAAGCGCTCGCCGTCGAAGTCCGCCCCGTGACGAAGCATCCCGTGGACCGAGTGCAGCAGCTTCCGCATCACCGCGATGTGCACCACCTGCGGCTTCTTGCCGCGTGCGAGTAGCTCCTCGTAGAAGGCCTTCACGCGTGGCTCCGTCCGCGACGCCACGACAGCCGGCATGTACAGCGCCCGGCGCAGATGGACGCTGCCGACCTTCGAGATCCTGACACGGCCTCGCACCGACGTCCCGGACTCGTGCTCGCGAGGATCGAGGCCGGCATGAGCGACCCACTGCTTCGGCGTCATTCCGGCCGGCAGCACGAGCAACTCCGGCAGGATCGAGATGGCGCTCTTGGCGGCGATCCCCTTGACGCTCGTCAGGTGCCCGTACGCCTTCGCGAGCGCGGCGTGCTCCTGGACGAGCGCGACGGCCTGCTCGACCATCTGGTCGATGCGCCGGCCGAGATGCCGGATGTTCACCTCGACGTCGTTGGCCACGAGCCGCGAGTGCGCCTCGGACGAGCGCAGCGCCGCGAGCCGGTTCTTCTCTCTCGCCCGCTCGACCGTGAGGTCTGCGATCCGGCGGGCCATCGCGCGCAGTTCGACCAGGGCCGGGTCGGGCGGGCTCCACGGCTCGAACGGCATCCGCTCAGCGAAGGCCAGGATGGTCTTCGCATCGGCCGCGTCAGTCTTCGACCGCTGGGCGAGCGCCTTGGCAAAGCCCTTGATCAGGCGCGGATTGGCGACCATGACCTCGGTCCGGTCGTCGGCGTGGAGCGCGAGGGCTAGGTCGAGCCCGTACGTGCCGGTCGCCTCGACGACGACGCGAGCCGGTTTGCGGAGCCACACGATGAAGGCGCGGTGTCCAGCCGCGTCATTGTCGAAGCGGCGCGTGCGCCCGTCGGAGACAGCCGCGTCGAACCAGCGCTTGCTGATGTCGACGCCGACGAGGAGTGGATTGCTCATGGCGGGCGGGCTTTGTATCGTGAGCGCTCGGCTCCCCGACCCTGGACCATCGCCCGCCGAGCTTGTCATGCGAGCTCCCTCGCGAGAGGGGCTCCGGATACTCTCCGGCGTCGGCGACGAGGGCGGGGGGCCGATCTAACAAACAGGCTCAGCGGCCTCAGCCAGCCTCGGCCTTCCCCGAGCTCGAAGTGGCCGCCGAAACGGCCAACCGCTATATACAAGCCTCGTCCAGGCCCGGCTCGCGCGCGAGGAACGCCGCCCAGTCGGCGTCGGTGTTGGCGACGAAGAGACGCATCGGGTCGGTGGGGGCGAAGCGGCAACGTACGGCGAGTCGGTGCCGGGGCTCGGAACAGCCCCGCACGGGGTCCGGAGGGATGTCGCGCAACGGGGCGTCCCGTCGCGCAACAGAGGCGCGGCCTTGTGCGTGTACACC
>JANPJI010000694.1:0-3070 GCA_031425425.1 Rubricoccaceae bacterium | reverse complement strand
AGGAGCGTGTTCTTGAGGACCTTGAACTCGATGTCGGCCGCGCGGAAGGCGCGGCGGAGGCCGTTGGCCTGCGCGACGGTGAGGCCCTGGTAGTCCGTGAGGTAGACCGTGTTGACGGCGTCGAGCTGCTCGGTGATCGCGCCGAGTGCCTCCCGCTTCTGCAGCTGTGTGAGCGGCATGAGTGTTTCCGGTTGAAGTGGGAGGGTTACCGCGTCGCGGCCACGCCCGAGGCGCGGTCGACGGGGATGGCGGGGCCCATCGTCGTCGAGAGCGTGACGCTCTTGACGTAGAGGCCCTTCGCCGCAGAGGGCCGCAGGCGCAGGATCTCCTTCAGGAAGGCGTCCGCGTTGTCGCGGATCTGCTCCTGCGTGAACGAGCTCTTGCCGATCGACGTGTGGACGATGCCCGTCTTGTCGACGCGGAAGTCGATCCGGCCGGCCTTGACGGCCTCGACGGCGGCACCGATGTCGTTGGTGACCGTGCCGGACTTGGGGTTCGGCATGAGCCCGCGGGGGCCGAGAACCCGACCAAGCCGACCAATCTTGGGCATCACGTCCGGCGTCGCGATGAGCACGTCGAAGTCCGTGAAGCCCTCGTTCTGGATCTTGTCGACGTAGTCGTCGAGCCCGACGAGGTCTGCGCCGGCCGCGATGGCCTCGGGCTGCTTGCCCTCGTTGGCGAGCACGAGCACGCGGACCGACTTGCCGGTCCCATGCGGGAGGGCGACCGAGCCGCGGACCATCTGGTCCGCGTGGCGCGGGTCCACGCCGAGGCGGACGTCGATGTCGACGGACTCGTCGAACTTGGCGCGGGCCGTCTGCTTGACGAGGTCGGCCGCCTGCTCGAGCGGGAGCGCCCCGCCGGCCTGCGCCGTCATCTGCTCGACGAGCTCCGCCGCCTGGCGGAACCGCTTGCCTGTCTTGGCCTTGGCCATACCGGTGTGTGCTGTGCGGTGGTAGCGTCGCGCACGAGGCGCCGACTCCCGCTTGAAAAAGGATGAAACGGTCGAGTGCCGGAGGGCGAGACGGATCCCGCTTCTCCTCCGAACCTCTCGGTTCGTTACGCTGCGACCTTCGGTGCGCCGTCGACGGTGAGGCCCATCGAGCGGGCCGTGCCGGCGATCATGCGGGCGGCCTGGTCGAGGTCCGTAGCGTTGAGGTCGTCGAGCTTCTGCTGGGCGATCTCGCGGCACTGCTCCCAGGTGACCTTGCCGACCTTGTCGCGGAGCGGGTCGCCGGCACCCTTCTCGACGCCGGCCGCCTTCAGCAGGAGGACCGGAGCCGGCGGGCTCTTGGTGACGAACGAGAAGCTCTTGTCGCCGTAGACCGTAATCACGACCGGCGTGACGAGCCCGAGCTTCTCCTGCGTGGCCGCGTTGAAGGCCTTGCAGAACTCCATGATGTTGACGCCCTTCTGGCCGAGCGCCGGACCGATCGGCGGGGCGGGCGTCGCCTGGCCGGCCTTGATCTGCAGCTTGATGTAGCCGTCGATTTTCTTCGCCATGAGTCGGGTGCGGTACATGCGCCAGCCCTCGGGCAGAGGGCGCGGCTCCCGCGCTGGTGTCTGCGCCGGCACCCGGACGGGGCGCTGGCAGCCGTACAAAATACCGCCGTCCCCCCCGCGTGTGAGGCGACGGGGACGGCTTCGCGTCTGTTTCACCGCGCCCGTCGGGGGTGCAGCGTCGGCCGGCTAGTTCTGGTGCTCGACCTGCAGGTAGTCCAGTTCGAGCGGCGTCTTGCGGCCGAAGATCGAGACGAGCACGCGGACCTTCATCTTGTCCGGGTACACCTCCTCTACGAAGCCCTCGAACGTGTTGAACGGGCCGTCGACGACCTTCACCGGGTCGCCGGTCTTGAACGGGATCTCGGGCTGCTCGCCCTTCTCCTCGTCCATCATGCCGAGGATGCGGTTGATCTCGTCCGGCCGCAGCGGGGCAGGCTCGCCGCCGGCCCCGAGGAAGCCGATCGTGGACGGCGCGCCGCTGATGAGTTCCTTGAGGTACGGGTCGATGATCGCCTCCAGAAGGATGTATCCCGGGAAGGACGTCTTCTCGCGCGTCTTCTTTTTGCCGCCGCGCATCTCGAAGACGGTCTCGCTCGGGATGACGATCTGCGTGAGCTTCTCCTCCATGCCGAGCCGCCCGATCTCGCGCTCGATGTGTTCCTTGACCTTCTTCTCGTGCCCGGAGAACGTCCGGAGGACGTACCACTTGCGGACGGGCGTGCGCGTCAGAGCCATTGCGTTCGGGGATTCAGGCGGGAGCCTGGCCGGGATGGCCTAGCCGTAGATGAGCGTCAGCAGCCGGCTGATGAGCTGGTCCGCGCCGAAGATGAACAGCGACAGGACGAGCGTGGCGACGAGCGTGAGCGACGTGTTCGCGATGAGCTCCTGGCGCTTGGGCCAGTTCACCTTGCGCATCTCCTTGCGGACCTCGACGAGGTAGTTGCCGAGCGCCCCACCGGGGACTTTTTCCTGGGTCGTTGCGGTTGCCATACGTGCCACCTGGGGCAGGGTCGGATGAAGAGCCGGTCGGGGCTGCCGGGGCACGGGCGGCAGGAATCGAACCTGCAACCTCTGGTTTTGGAGACCAGCGCTCTGCCAGTTGAGCTACGCCCGCACAGCGGACCGCCGACGCCCCGCGAGGCGCCGGCGGCCGTGGGAATCTACACCGGCGCGGGGCCGGCGGCGGGGAGAGACCGTGAGGACGCTCCCCGCCCGTTTAGTCGAGGATTTTGGAGACGACGCCCGCGCCCACCGTCCGCCCGCCCTCCCGGATCGCGAAACGCAACCCCTCCTCCATCGCGATCGGGTTGATCAGAGCCACCGTGAACTGCGTGTTGTCCCCCGGCATCACCATCTCAACCCCCTCCGCGAGCTCGATGTCACCCGTCACGTCCGTCGTCCGGAAGTAGAACTGCGGGCGGTACCCCTTGAAGAACGGCGTGTGACGGCCACCCTCGTCCTTCGACAGGATGTACACCTCGCACTCGAACGCCTTGTGCGGCTGCACCGTCCCAGGCTTCGCCAGCACCATCCCGCGCTCCACCGCCTCCTTGTCGATGCCGCGAAG
>JANPJI010000693.1:0-4717 GCA_031425425.1 Rubricoccaceae bacterium | reverse complement strand
GTACGGCTCGAAGAGGCGGATGTCGTGGGCGACGCCCGAGGCACGCAGGGTCGGACCGGTGTAGCCCCTCGCGACGGCTTCCTCGGCCGAGAGGACGCCGACGCCGAGGTTGCGGTCCACCCAGATCCGGTTCCGGTTGAGCAGCTTCTTCCAGTCCGCGACCTGCACCTCGAAGTCGTCGCAGAAGGTGCGGATCATCGCGAGCGAGGCGGGCGAGAAGTCGAACGCGAGGCCGCCGATGCGGCTGTGCGAGACCGTGAAGCGCGCCCCTGCAACCTCATCGAAGATGGAGTAGATCTCCTCGCGGTACTTGAACGTCCACAGGAAGACCGAGAGCGCGCCGGCGTCCATCACCATCGTGCCGGCCCACAGCAGGTGCGCCGAGATGCGGGCGAGCTCGCAGCCGATGGTGCGGAGCCACTGCGCGCGCTCGGGGACCTCGATGCCGGCCAGCTTCTCGACCGCGAGGCACCACGCCACGTTGTTCGAGTAGGGCGACATGTAGTCCATGCGGTCCGTGTAGGGCATGAACTCTTGATACGTCTTCACCTCGGCGAGCTTCTCGATGCCGCGGTGGAGGTAGCCGACATCCAGGAGGCACTTCTCGATCGTCTCACCGTCAAGCTGGCACACGACGCGCAGCGCGCCGTGCGTCGCCGGGTGCTGCGGGCCGAGGTTGAGGATCATCGACGACTCGAGCGGGTCGTGGGCGCTGTCCGCGCCGTCGCCGCCGGCCGTCTCGACCTGCGTGTGGCGGTCGGCGAGGGCCTGGTAGATCGCGGCGTTGTGGCGCGGCCAGAACGTGAACACGTTCTCGTCGCTCCCCGGCGCAGCGGCCGGGAGGCCTCCGGTCTGGAGAGCGAGGGTCTCGGGCGGGGCAGCCGTGAGCGTGTCGGCCATGGGGAGGGGGCGGTTAGTCGGCCGGGAGGTCGCCGTGGGCGGCCGCGTACGGGTCGAGCGTGAGCGGGCCGTCGGACTCGTTGGGCGGAAGGGGCAGCGAGCCGGGGATGCCGAGCGTGGGGAATTCCTTGCGCAGCGGGTGGTACTCGAAGTCCTCGGGCATGTAGATGCGCCGGTGGTCCGGGTTGCCGTCGAAGCGGATGCCCATCATGTCCCACGCCTCGCGCTCGTGCCAGCCCGCGCCGGGCCACAGCGGGACAACGGTGGGCACGACCGCGTCGTCCTCGTCAACGCGGACCTTGAGGCGCAGCCGGCGGCGCGCCTCGATGGCGACGAGGTTGTAGATCACCTCGAAGCGGTCGTTCTCGGTGAACCGGTCGACCGTCGCCATGTCCGCCATGTAATTGAAGCCGACCTCGTCGCGGAGGTAGCGGCAGACGTCCACGAGCGCCTCGCGGGCGACATAGACGGTCGTCTCGCCCGCGTACAGCGTCGTCTCACCGATGCCGCCGCCGAAGCGGGCCTTGAGGTCGTCGGCGAGGTCCGGGAGGAACGTCGTCGGCTGGGCGTGGGGGTTGTCGCTCTTGAGGCGCTCCATCTCGCCCGCGAGCGCCTCGCGCGGCGTGAAGTAGAACTTCAGCGTCTGCTTCTCCTGGCCGGGGTCGAGGGTCGGCCCGTCGTCAGGGCCACCCTTCAGCGTGCGGTCGGGGAGGGACTCGGTAATCTCGGGCATGGGCTCAGGCGAGGGCGGCGACCTGCGCGTCGCTCGGGCGGACGATGCCGGCCACGGACGCCGAGGCGCCGTCGGTGCCGACCTCGAAGGCCTGGCGCGGGCGTGGGACGTAGTCGCCGGGTGCCTCGTGCGTGTCGTTGGCGACGGACTGCTCGTTGCGGATCTTCTCCTGGATGTCCATCAGCGCGTGGAGGATGGCCTCGGGGCGCGGCGGGCAGCCGGGGATGTAGACGTCCACGGGCATGAAGTTGTCGATGCCCTGCACGACGCCGTAGCAGCGGTGCATGCCGCCCGTCGAGGCGCACGCGCCCTGGGCGATGCACCACTTCGGGCCAGCCATCTGGTCCCAGATGCGGCGCACGGTGTGGGCCATCTTGTGCGAGCACCAGCCCGCGACGATCATCAGGTCCGCCTGGCGCGGCGAGAAGCGCATCGCCTCGGAGCCGAACCGCGCCGCGTCGTACTTCGGGCCGGCGAAGCCCATCATCTCGATGGCGCAGCACGCGAGGCCCATCGGCATCGGCATGAGCGAGTTCGAGCGCGCCCAGTTCACGACCGAGTCGACGGTCGTGGTGAGGAAGCCGCCGTCTTCGTTAAACATGGCAGGGCGCGCGGGGCGCGGTCTGTGTCGAGAACCAACGGATCGTCTACCCGAGATCGCCCCCGCGGTTCGCCGTCCAGCCGATTTTCACTCGGGACTGAAAGACGCGCGGGGCGCTAGTCCCAGTCCAGCCCGCCCTTCTTGACGTCGTAGATCAGCCCGACGACGAGGACGAACAGGAACGTCCCGATGATGCCCATCGAGGCGAGGGCCGGGCCGCCGCCCTCGGCGAGGAACGTCCGGAACGAGACGGCCCACGGGTACAGGAACACGAGCTCGACGTCGAACACGATGAAGATCATCGCGACGAGGTAGAACTTGACCGAGTAGCGGTCCCGGGCGGTCCCCACGGGGTCCATGCCGGACTCGTACGGGGCGGCCTTGACGTCGCGGGGGCGGGCCGGGCCGAGCCACTCGGCGAGCTTGAGGAGCGTCAGGGCCAGCCCGGCGGCGAGCAGGACCATGACGAAGAGCGGGACGAACTCGGTGACCATCGGCCGGAGGGCGCATGCAAAGGGTCCCTGAAGGTACCACGGGCATCCCTCTCGTCTCTGCAGACCGGCGGTGAAGTACTCTGCCAGCCTCACACCCGCTGCGTGCCGTGCCGCGACGCCGGATGGACCCGTATGACCCGTCTCTCGTGCCCGTCGCGCGGGCACTCCGGCGCGCCGCGACGGTCCCGGAGCGCCTGCTATGGAGCCGCCTCCGCGGCCGACGCCTCGGCGTCCGTTTCCTGCGCCAGCATCCGGTCCTGCGGTACGTTGCAGACTTCTGCTGTCCCGAGGCGTGGCTGATCGTCGAGGTGGACGGGCGGAGCCACGATGGACTCGGCGACGCAGACCGCGCCCGGCAGGCAGAGCTTGAGGCGCTCGGTTACCGCGTCCTGCGCGTCACCAACGACGACGTTCTCCGCGACCTCGGCTCCGTCGTCCGCCTTATCGCCGACACTCTGGAACAGCCTCCGCATTCCCGGCCCCCTTGAGGGGGCTCCCCGCGCCAGCGGGGTGGGGGTGTTCTCGCCACGTCTGGGGGTCCGAGCACCCTCCGTCGGCTGCGCCGCCACCTCCCTCAAGGGAGGGGTCCGAGGCGCGCGGTTGGTCGGCGGCTTCCGGCGAAGGGTCAGAGATCGTCCGCGTTGGAGTTCTCGCGGCGGTGGACGACTTCGGCCCATGCTGGTCCCTCGTACGACAGATGGACTCTGTACGCAGGGGGATATTCCGAGGGTGACAAATTCCTTGGTTCGATAATTAAGCTAGATCCGTCAGACGAGTCCCACGTAATCCAAACAGAAGAAGTTTTATTTCTTATTGAGTTAACAATATCAACATCTAAGTCGCACGGCATATTTGATCCGCATTGAAAACGTATGTCAGTCGCGGGTCCATACCTATCGAATCCTGTTTGTGTGGATCTGGAGAATACGTCTATAATTTCACTATGTTCAACGGTAATCCATACGCTTATTTTTGCTAGTTTCCCTGTTCGACTGTCCCAGAGGGCGTCCACCTCAGCCTCGTTACCTAACAAGCGACCGGAGTATGTCGTCGAGGACTGACCCTCATACGTTCTTTCTTCCACATAGCGATATCCCTCTCGCGTCAGGCGGGACCGCACCTGGGACCGAGTCATCGTGTACTCGAGTCCTGCAAAGCGAGGCGCGGTTCGCGCGTAGATCAGCCCCGGAGGAGGCGGTGGTGGCGGCGGAGGAGGCGGGTAAGTGGCCTGACCGAGCGCGACCGGTGCGGCGCACAGCAGGGCAGCGAGCAGAAGCAGCGTTCTCACGGCGCGGCGAGTGGATTGGTTGGCGGAACCTACGGTGGAGCTGGCACTCCTCGCTACATTCCGTTTGAAACCTGCGCATCAGACACGTGGCCCTGGTGGTCGCGCCCGCCAGAGAAATCGACGCCGTCGTACAGGTACGCGAGTGCGAGAGCGACGCCGAGCGCCTCGACGGTGACCTGCCCGTCGGCTTCGGTCGTCAGACGCCAGCCGTCGCCGTCGCCGCTCACCACGTCCACCGCAGGGGCGTCCTGCGCGACGAGGAGGACGGCGGTGAGGCCGGGGATCTGGCGGTAGAACCGCAGTTTGGTCGTCCGGTCATATGACTCGGTCGACGGCGACAGGACCTTGACGAGCACGGTAGGGTTGAGAAGGGTCGTCCGCTTGGCGTCGTAGAACGCGCCGGGGCCGCAGACCACCGACAGGTCCGGGTACGTGAACAGGTCCTCGGCCTCGACGCGGATGCGGAGCGCGTCGGTGTAGACGGTGCAGCCGCGGCCCTTCAGCGCGGCGGAGAGCGCGAGAATGCTGTTCGTGATGATCCGCGCGTGCGGCTCGGTCCCGCCGGCCATCGCGAACACGTCGCCGCGGTGGTACTCGTGGCGCTCGTCCTGCCCGGCCTCCCAGTCGAGAAAGCCGGACGGCGAAAGCGAGAAGGGCGGAGCGGCAGACATCGGGACCGGCGAACGTGTCTGGAAAAATCG
>JANPJI010000692.1:0-1624 GCA_031425425.1 Rubricoccaceae bacterium | reverse complement strand
CACGTCGGGCTGCTGCCCGCGAGCACGGTGACGGGGTGGCAGCTCGACGAGTTCGGGGAGGCCGAGATCCCGCTGGGCGGCACGATCCGCAGCGAGGACGGCGACACGGACCGCCACCGCGGCTACCGCGAGCGCATCCGGCCCGTGCTCGGGATGGGCGACGGGACGGTCCCGCTCGTCAGCGCCACGCTCGGCTGGCACCCCACAGTGGGCGACACGGACTACTCGGGAGAGGACCGCCCGTGGGTCGAGCCGTTCGAGTTCTACCCGTGCCTCCATGTTTCGCTCGTCGCGCCGGCGTGCGTGGCGCAGGGCGACGGGCGGCCCGCGCTCGACCGCATCGCCGAGGTGCTCACGAGTGGCTACACGGTCGTCGCGCCACCGACCGCACGGGCCGCGACGGGAGACGACGCCGGCCGGGACATCCTGTACGTCTCCGCGACCGGACCCGTCCGCGTCCACCTCGACGACGCCCTGGGCAACCACACCGGGCCGGTCTCGGCCGCGGAGCCCAACGAGATCGACTACGAGGTGCCCGGCGTCACGTACTGGCCGACCGACCGCGGCGCGACGGTGTCCGTCCCCACGGGCACGGCCTACACCGTGCGCGCCGAGAGCCCTGGCGCCGGGGCCGTCCGGGTCGTCCGGATGCGGACCGACGGCGTCGACGCCGGGCGCCGCAACGCGCTCTTCCCGGACCAGACGCTCGCGGCCGGCGGGGCGCTCCGCCTGAGCCTCGCCGCCGCCGGAACCCCCGACGCCGCCCCGCTCGACGTGGACGCCGACGGCGACGGGGCGTTCGAGGCGACGCTCGCGCCCACGGCCGTCGTCGCCAGCACGTCCGGCGCGCCGGCCGTTCCCGTCCCCCAGCCCTCGACCGTCTCGGCCGCCACCCCCACCGGCGTGGACGCCGTGGCGACGGTCGTCCTGCCTGACGTGGGCGCGGCGGGGTGGAGCTGGGAGCTGGCCGAGACCACCGACTGGATCACGCCCTCGGCGACGACGGGCGCAGTGCCGGCAACCGTCACCCTGGCCCTCGCGGCGGCCGGGCTGCCGGATGGGTCCAACCGGGCCACGGTCCAGTTCACGCTGCGCACCGGGGGCTACGCCGTGACCGTTCCGGTGCCCGTCGAGTTCACCGTCGGCATCGTGGTCGACGGGGAAATCGCGCCGGAGGCGGCCCCAACCGAGACGGCGCTGCACGCGCCGGCCCCGAACCCCGCCACCGTGCAGGCGACCGTGCGCTACGACGTAGCCGACACCGGCCCGGTCCGGCTGAGCGTCTACGACCTCCTCGGCCGCGAAGTGGCTCGCCTCGCCGACGCCGACGCGCGGCCGGGCCGCTACGACGTCCGGCTCGACACGAGCCGGCTGCCGCCGGGGCTGTACGTCCTCCGGCTCCTCCAGAACGGCGCGAGCTGGACCAAGCGGATGACGGTCGTCCGGTGAGCCACGGCAGCGTCTTTCGCCGCGTCCGCCACCTTCGACGGATGGAGTGGACGCGGTGTCAGCGACGAACGAATCCCGGCGCGCGGGCCGCCGCGGCCCGCGCAGCGGCGAGGCGCTCGCGGGCGTCTCGGGTCCGGGCGTCGGCGGCGCCGCGAGCGGCGCGGAGGCCAGCGTA
>JANPJI010000691.1:0-5259 GCA_031425425.1 Rubricoccaceae bacterium | reverse complement strand
CCGAACCGTCCCCTGGAACCGCGCGTAGGGCCGGCCCGACCTCCGCCTCGCCGATGACCGAGCCCTCCGTCCCGCCTGTCGCCTTCGTCACCGGCGGAACGGGGTTCGTCGGGAGCCACCTTGTGGAGGCGCTGCTCGCGCGCGGCGTCGGCGAGGTTCGTTGCCTCGTCCGCAGCGACCCGAAGTGGCTGGACGGGCTTCTGCGCGCCGGCAGCGGCGCGGTCACGGTCGTCCGCGGCGACCTGACGTCGGGCGAGGCGCTCCGGGCGGCCCTCCGCGGGGCCGAGGCCGTCTACCACGTCGCCGGGCTCACGCGCGCCTCGGACCAGGCGGCGCTGGATCGCGCCAACGTCGACGGCACGCGGGCGCTGCTCGTGGCCGTCCGCGACGCGGCTCCCGACGTGCACCAGCTCGTGGTCACGAGCAGCCTCGAAGCGATGGGCCCGAACCGCCTGACGCCCGGCGGTGCGCCTGTCCCGGCGACCGAGGCCGACGTGCCGCGGCCGATCTCGATGTACGGCCGCAGCAAGGCCGCGATGGAGCGCGTCGTGCGGGACGAGTTCGCGGATCTCCGGCCCGTCATCGTCCGCCCGCCGGCCGTGTACGGCCCTCGCGAGGCGGACATCTTCGAGATGATCCGCGGCGCGAGCCGCGGCCTCTTCCCGGTCGTCGGCGACGGGCAGGCGCGGCGGCTGTCGCTCGTCCACGTCCGCGACCTCGTCGCCGGGATGATCGGGGCCGCGGCGACGCCCGGCGAGACCTACTTCGTGGGCTCGGCGCGGGGCTACGCGTGGGACGAGATCCACGCGGCGGTTCAGGTGGCGCTCGGTCGGCGCGTGCTGCGCCTACCCGTGCCCGGTGCGGTCGTCGGTGCGGCCGGGCGGGTCTCAGAGTGGATCGGCGGTCTCCGCGGGGCCGTCCCCCCGCTCACCCGCGACAAGGCCGAGGCGGCCCGCCACGCGTGGGTCTGCTCCATCGACCGGGCGGCCGAGCGGTTCGGGTATGCGCCGCGCGTCGGGCTCGCCGAGGGAATGGCCGAGACGGTCGCGTGGTACCGGAAGGAGGGCTGGCTGTAGGCCCGGCTGTCGCCGAGGCGCGGCATCTGTGGCCGAGTTGTGTCGGACCCGTAGCCGTCCTGCGGTTTCGCACGGGAGCGCTGGACCGAGCGCACCAGACCGGGCCGGAGCCCCGTACCGTGCGCACCAACCGACGGACGCCCAGTCCCCCGACCGATGCCCCGATTTGTCTTCCGCGCGATTCTCGCGCTCGCTTTTTCCGCCCCGCTCCTCGCCGGCCCGGCCTCGGCGCAGCCGGCGCAGCGCCCCGCCCGGCCTGACGTGTCGGCCCGCATCGCCGCGGTGTCGGCCGGGCTTGCGCTCACGCCCGACCAGCAGTCGCGCCTCGACGGCGTCGCCGCGCGCTACCGCGGCCAGTCCGACGGGGCCGCCCTGTGGGCCGCCGCGGCCGAGATTCAGGGTGTGCTGACGCCGGCCCAGACCGACGCGCTCCAGCCTCGCCGCGATGGTGCCCGCCCGCCGCGCCGCGACGGCGCAGGACCGCGCGGTCGCCAGGGTGCCAGCCGCCAGGGTGCGGCCCGCCGTTCCGGTCGCGCCGGTCGGGCCGACGCCGCTCCGGCGGACCCCGCCCGCGCCGAGGCGCGTCAGGCCGCCCGCGCGGTTCGCGCCGAGTTCGCCCCCCGCGCTCAGGCGCTCCGCGAGAGCCTCCGCGCAGGCCGGGTGACAGATGCCGCCTTCGCCGAGCAGTCCCGCGCCCTGCGCGCCGAGATCCAGGCGCGCCTCGACGCGACGCGTACGCCGGAGCAGCGCCAGCGCGCCCAGGAGATGCGGACGCGCCGCGAGGCGGCGAAGGCTGCCCGCGCTCGCGCCCTCGGCCTGACGCCCCAGCAAGAAGCCGCCTTCGCAGCGCTCGCCGCCGAGCGGGTCCGGACCGCGCCCGAGCGCCCGGACCGCAGCGCCGCACGCCCCGACGCCGCGACGCGTCGGCAGCAGATGGAGACGCGCCGGGCGGCCCGCGAGGCGCTTCGCACCCGCGCCGAGGCGATCCTGACGCCCCAGCAGAAGGCGACGGTAGCGGTCCACGCCGCCCTCGCCCGCGCTGGCCGCTCGGCCGGTGAGCGGGGCCACGGGCACCACGGTGCCCGCCGCGGTGCGGGAGGCAGCCGCTTCGGCCCGCTCAACGACCGCTAGCCGACGACCTCCGACGTGCGCCGCGCCGCCCCCGGAGCCGGGGGCGGCGCGGCCGTGTTCAGGACCCGCGCCGGGGCCCGTGCGTACGTTCCGCATCCGCCCCAGACCGCTCCGTTTTGCCGCAGCCCATGTTCGGATTCAACAGCGGGTACGTCGAAGACCTCTACGCGCAGTACCTCCAGAACCCCGAGTCCGTCAGCGAGAGCTGGCGCGACTTTTTCGCCGACTTCAACCCCGGCCCGACGTTCACGGCCGCGCTCGGGGCCGCCCCGGCGACCGCGCCCGGCAAGACGACCAACGTCGCTTCCAGCCCGTCGCCCGAGCGCCTCGGTGGCGGCGACGGTGCCCCGCCGCCCGCGGCGACGGCGTCGCCGAGCCCGGCGGCCCAGACGCCCCCGGCCGCCGTTCCGGCTGCCGTTCCGGCCGCCGTTCCGGCCGCCCCCGCCCCGGCACGCCCGGCCGCGCCACACGTGGACCTCCCCGAGGGCGCGACGGCCGTCCCGCTGCGCGGCGTCCCGGCGAAGATCGTGGACAACATGGAGGCGTCGCTCTCCGTCCCCACGGCGACGTCGGTGCGCGAGATCCCCGTGCGGCTCATGGCCGAGAACCGCCGCCTCATCAACCGTCGCCAGGCGGCGACGGGCGGTGACAAGGTCTCATTCACGCACCTCATCGCGTACGCCGTCGTCCAGGCCATCCGCAAGGTGCCGGCGATGGGGTCGTTCTTCCGGCACAACGAGGCGGGGAGCCCCGAGCGAATCGAGCCCGCGCACCAGTCGTTCGGGCTCGCCATCGACATCGAGAAGAAGGGCAAGCGGCAGCTGCTCGTGCCCAACATCAAGGCCGCCGAGACGCTCTCGTTCGCCGAGTTCCTCGGCCAGTACAACGACATCGTCAAGCGTGCCCGCGACGGGCAACTCGGCGTGCCGGACTTCGCCGGGACCACGGCGACGCTCACCAACCCGGGCGGCATCGGGACCGTCATGTCGGTCCCGCGCCTGATGCCCGGCCAGGGCGTCATCGTGGCCGTGGGTGCGATCGGGTACCCGCCCGAGTACGCCGGGATGGCCCCCCGCGACCTCTCGCGGCTCGGCCTGAGCGAGGTCATGACGGTTACGTCCACCTACGACCACCGCGTGATCCAGGGAGCCGAGTCCGGCGAGTTTCTCCAGCACGTCGCCCACCTGCTGACGGGCGGCGACGGGTTCTACGAGTCCGTCTTCGGGAGCCTCGCGATCTACACGCCGGCCTTCCGCAGCCAGCCGGACTCGACGCCGAGCCTCGGCCGCGCCGGCCGCGACGAGGCGGCGCGGGCGTCCAAGGCCGAGAAGCAGGTCCGCGTGTACGAGCTCGTCCGCGCATACCGCGTCCGCGGCCACCTCATCGCCGACACGAACCCGCTCGGCTACGAGCCGCGCCTGCCGGCCGAGCTCACGCCGGCGAGCTACGGCCTGACCGTGTGGGACCTCGACCGCGAGTTCCTGACGGGCTCGCTCGGCGGTGACGGCGTGCCCGAGCGGCTCCCGCTCCGCGACATCCTCGACCGGCTGTGGGACACCTACACGGACCACGTCGGCAGCGAGTTCATGCACATCAGCGACCCAGACGAGAAGAAGTGGCTCATCGGGCGCATCGAGGGCACGCAGTTCCGCGACCCGATCGACGTCGCGCGCAAGACGCGCATCTTCCAGAAGCTCAACGCCGCTGAGGCGCTCGAGCAGTTCATCCACACCAAGTACATCGGCCACAAGCGGTTCTCGCTCGAAGGGGCCGAGTCCGTGATCGCCGTCCTGGACGCCGTCCTGAGCGACGCCGCCGACGGCGACGGACAGGAGGTCGTGATCGGGATGGCCCACCGCGGCCGTCTTAACGTGCTCACGAACACCATCGGCAAGCCCTACCGCAAGGTCTTCGCAGAGTTCGAGGGGACGGTGGACCCCGAGGCGGTCCAGGGCTCGGGAGACGTGAAGTACCACCTCGGCCAGACGGGCACTCACACGAGCCCGGCCGGCAACACGATCGCCCTCACGCTCTCGGCCAACCCCTCGCATCTCGAAGCCGTCAACCCGGTCGTCGAGGGCATGGTGCGCGCCAAGCAGCAGCGCATCCTCGACGCCGAGCCGGACGTGGACGAAAAGGTGCTCCGCGACCGCGTGATCCCGATCCTGCTCCACGGCGACGCCGCGTTCGCGGGGCAGGGCGTCGTGGCCGAGACGCTCAACCTGAGTCAGCTCGAGGGCTACCGCACCGGCGGGACGGTCCACCTCGTCGTCAACAACCAGATCGGGTTCACGACGCTCCCGATGCACTCGCGCAGCTCGGCCTACGCGACGGACATCGCGCGGATGATCCAGGCCCCGATCTTCCACGTCAACGGCGATGACCCCGAGGCATGCGTCCGCGTGGCGCGGATGGCGTTCGAGTACCGCCAGGCGTTCAACAAGGACGTCGTCGTGGACGTGGTGTGCTACCGCAAGTACGGCCACAACGAGGGCGACGAGCCGGGCTACACGCAGCCGCTGATGTACGCCGAGATCGGGCGGCACCGCTCGGTCCGCAAGCTGTATCTCGAACGCCTGCTGCGCCGCGGCGAGCTCACGCCGGAGGGTGCCGAGGCGGTCCTGGAGGACTTCAAGCGGCAGCTGGACCGCGGCTTCGAGGAGACGAAGGAGCTCGCCGGCCGCGACCCCGAGCCCGTCCCACCCTCGGCCGAGGTGCCCGATGCCCCTGCCATCGCGACGGCCGCGCCACGCGCGGACCTGGAGCGCGTCGTGAAGACGCTGGAGACGATGCCGGACGGCTTCACGGTCCACCCGAAGCTCGGACGGCTCCTCGCCAAGCGCGGCCAGCAGTTCGCGGCCGGCCAGATCGACTGGGCCTTCGGCGAGGCGCTCGCCTTCGGGAGCCTCCTGCTGGAGGGCACGCGGGTCCGCCTGACGGGCCAGGACAGCGGCCGCGGCACGTTCTCCCAGCGCCACGCCATCCTGTACGACCAGACGGACGGCCACGCGCACGTCCCGCTCGCCCACATCCCCGGCGCGGACGGCGAACC
>JANPJI010000690.1:0-4722 GCA_031425425.1 Rubricoccaceae bacterium | reverse complement strand
GTTCTGGAAGATGCTCGCTTCGCCAAACAGTTTCTTAGAAGTCCATGCCGCCGCCCATGCCGCCGCCGCCGCCCATCGGCGACTCCGGCTCCGGCATGTCGACGATGACCGTCTGCGTCGTCAGCAGCAGGCCCGAGACCGAGGCGGCGTTCTCGAGCGCGGTGCGCGTGACCTTGGTCGGGTCCACGACGCCCATCTCGAGCAGGTCGCCGTACTCCTCCGTCCGGGCGTTGAAGCCGTAGGCGCCCGTGCCGTCCTTGACCTTCTGCACGACGACCGAGCCCTCGAGGCCGGCGTTGTTGACGATCATGCGGAGCGGCTCCTCGAGCGAGCGGCGCACGATGGCGACGCCCGCCTTCTGGTCCTCGTTCTCGACGTCGAGGTTGTCGAGCGCCGACATCGCGCGGACGAGCGCGACGCCGCCGCCGGGGACGATGCCCTCCTCGACGGCCGCACGCGTCGCGTGCAGCGCGTCCTCGACGCGGGCCTTCTTCTCCTTCATCTCGGGCTCCGTCGAGGCGCCGATCTTGAGCACGGCCACACCGCCGGAGAGCTTGGCGAGGCGCTCCTGGAGCTTCTCCTTGTCGTAGTCCGACGTCGTCGTGTCCACCTGCGCCTTGATCTGGTTGATCCGGCTCGTGATGGCTTCCTGCTCGCCGGCACCGTCCACGAGGGTCGTGTTGTCCTTCGTGATGACGACGCGCTTGGCGCGGCCGAGCGACTCGAGCGTCGCGTTCTCGAGCTTGTAGCCCGCGTCCTCGGCGATGACCGTGCCGCCCGTGAGGACCGCGATGTCTTCGAGCATGGCCTTGCGGCGGTCGCCGAAGCCGGGGGCCTTGACGGCGGCCACGCGGAGCGTGCCGCGGAGCTTGTTCACGACGAGCGTCGCGAGGGCCTCGCCGTCGATGTCCTCGGCGATGATGAGCAGCGGCGCGCCCATCTGAGCCACCTTCTCCAGGGTGGGGAGCAGGTCCTTCATGGCCGAGATCTTCTTGTCGTGGACGAGCACGAGCGCGTCCTCGAGGATGACCTCCATGTTGTCCGGGTCGGTCACGAAGTACGGCGAGAGGTAGCCGCGGTCGAACTGCATGCCCTCGACCACGTCGAGCGTCGTGTCGGTGCCCTTGGCCTCCTCGACCGTGATCACGCCGTCCTTGCCGACCTTGTCCATCGCGTCCGCGATGAGGTCGCCGATCTCGACGTCGTTGTTGGCCGAGATCATGCCGACGTTGGCGATCTCGGACTTGCCACCGACCTCGCGGCTGAGGTTCTTCAGCTCGGCCACGACGGCGACGACCGCCTTGTCGATGCCGCGCTTGAGGTCCATCGGGTTGGCACCCGACGTGACGTTGCGCAGGCCCTGCGTCATGATCGCCTGGGCGAGCACGGTCGCCGTCGTCGTGCCGTCACCGGCGACGTCGGACGTCTTGGAGGCGACCTCCTTGACCATCTGCGCGCCGACGTTGGCGATCTTGTCCTCCAACTCGATCTCCTTGGCGACGGTCACGCCGTCCTTGGTGACGGTCGGAGCGCCGAACTTCTTCTCGATGATGACATTGCGGCCCTTCGGGCCGAGCGTCACCTTGACGGCGTTGGCGAGCGCGTCGACGCCGGCCTTGAGCTGGGTCCGGGCGTCCGCGTCGAACGTAATCTGCTTGGACATGGTGTTGAGTTGAGAGGTTGAAAACCTGAGAGGGCGGAGAAGCACAAGAGGACCCGTATGGCCGCTCCCTGCTCCCTGTCAGCCTCTCTAGCCGTTGATGACGCCGAGGATGTCAGACTCGCGCATGATGAGCACGTCGTCGCCGTCGAGCGTGATCTCGGTGCCGGCGTACTTGCCGTAGAGCACCGTGTCGCCCTCGGCGACGGTCATCTCGACGTGCGTGCCGTTCTCGGTCTTGCCCGGGCCGGCGGCCAGGACGGTCCCGCGCATGGGCTTCTCCTTGGCCGTGTCGGGGATGAAGAGGCCCGAGGCGGTCTGCGTCTCGGCCTCCTGCGGCTTGACGACGACGCGGTCGCCGATCGGCTTGATCGATGCCATGTCAGTGGGGGTTGGATGGGAGGGGGCCCGCCGGGTGAACCCGGACCTGGGGCGTCCAGCAGGTTAGCACTCTCGCGAGGAGAGTGCCAGAGGTCAACCCGTCCCACAGCCCTCAGATCCGCGCCGCGCGATTAAGAAACCGTTGAGGACCCGAGTCGCGCCCCGCGCCGTCTGCATTCCGCCTCGCACACTGCCGCCTCACCCCGCCGCCTCGCCCCGCCGCCTCGTGGCGACGTCGCCCCAGCCGAGCGCCCGTCCTCCCGTCCTCCGTGCCCCCCTCAGGTCCGCCGCTCGACCCCGAGCGCCTCCTCGACTACGTCCACACCACGGCGTTCGAATACTTCCGCCAGGAGACGAACCCGGCCAACGGCCTCGTCGTGGACAGCATGAGCCCGGACAGCCCCGCCTCGATCGCCGCGACGGGCTTCCTGCTCGCGAGCCTCCCGGTCGCCGTCGAGCGGGCGTGGATGGGCCGCGCCGAGGCGCTGAGCCTCGCGCTCGCGGCCGCCCGCTTCTTCCGCGACGCCCCGCAGGACGGCGCTCGCGGCGGCACGGGCCACCGCGGCTTCTTCTACCACTTCCTGACGCAGCGCACCGGCCGGCGCGCCTGGAAGAGCGAGCTCTCGACCATCGACACCGCTCTCCTGCTCGCCGGCCTCCTCTGCGCCGCGCAGTACTTCGACGGCGAGGCGAACGGCGAGCCGGAACTCCGCAGTGCCGTGACGGAGGTCTACGAACGCGTCGAGTGGGACTGGGCGCTGAACGGTGGCCCGACGGTCTCGATGGGGTGGACCCCCGAGCGCGGATTCCTGCGTCACCGCTGGGAGGGATACAACGAGGCCCTCGTTTTGTACGCCCTCGCTGCCGGCTCGCCGACCCACGCGGTCCCGCCGGCCGCCTTCGAGGCGTACACCCGCACGTACCGCTGGCGGACGATCTACGGGCACGCGCACGTCTACGCCGGGCCGCTGTTCATCCACCAGTTCTCGCACCTCTGGATCAACTTCCGCGGCATCCGGGACGCGTTCATGCGCGAGCGCGGGATCGACTACTTCGAGAACAGCCGCCGCGCGACGCTCATTCAGCGTGAGTACGCGACGCGCAACCCGCACGGGTTCACGGGCTACGGGCCGGACGCGTGGGGGATCACGGCGAGCGACGGTCCCGGCCCGGCCGTCCGCCCGGCCGGCGGGCGGGCGCGCCGCTTCTGGGGCTACCGCGCGAGGGGCGCGCCGTACGGACCCGACGACGGGACGCTCGCGCCGTGGGCGGCCATCGCGAGCCTCCCGTTTGCGCCCGACGTCGTCCTGCCGAGCCTCCCCGCGCTCGCGGCGAGCTACCTCGGTGCCGACGACACGGCGGGCTTCGAGCGCTCCTACAACCCGACCTTCCCGAACGGGGCGGGAGCACCGGGCTGGGTGTCGAGCCACCGCTACGCGCTCAACGAGGGGCCGATCGTGATCGCGGTCGAGAACCACCGCTCCGGCCTCGTCTGGGACCTGATGCGCCGCTGCACGCCGCTCGTGGACGGGCTGCGGGCCAACGGGTTCGCCGGCGGCTGGCTCGATGAGGCGTGAGGCCCGAACCCCCCGCCGCGCGGGAATCGGCCTCAGCCCCCGCACGGCTGTCCCACTGAATCATGGGGACCGTTTGGGCGCGCGCCGCTACCTGCGCCCGAGGTGGACCGTGACGGCGTGCTCCGCGCCGTCCGAGACGAGCGGGACGTGCGCCGTGCCGTCGTCGTCGACCGGCACGGGCCAGCCGTCGGCCTCGGCCGTCGTCGCGGCGTCCTCGGTGCGGACGACGCGGACGACGTAGAGCGTGCCCCGCGCGTCGGTCCGGTAGCGGAGCGTGAAGCCGGGCCAGTCGGCGGGGATGCGCGGCGTGAGGCACAGCGCCTCAGCCTCGCGGCGGAGGCCGAGGACGGACTCGACGGCGACGCGCCACATCCAGCCCGCCGAGCCGGTGTACCACGTCCACCCGCCGCGGCCGACGTGCGGCTCGACCGAGTACACGTCCGCGGCGACGGCGTAGGGCTCCGTCTTGTAGCGGTCCACGGCGGCCGGCGTGAGGGCGTGGTTCACCGGCAGGATCATCCGGAGCAGCTCGGCCGCGCGGTCGTGACGGCCCGCCTCGGCGAAGGCCCGGACGGCCCACAGGACGCCGTGCGTGTACTGCCCGCCGTTCTCGCGCACGCCCGGGAGGTACCCTTTGATGTAGCCCGGGTCGTGGCCCGTCTGGTCGAACGGCGGCGTGAGCAGCCGGATGATGCCCGCCTTCTCGTCGACGAGGTGGCGGTCCACGGCGTCGAGGGCCATCTTCACGCGCTCGGGCGGGGCGACTCCCGAGATCACCGCCCAGCCCTGCGCGATCGCGTCGATGCGGCACTCGTCGTTGGTGGACGAGCCGAGCGGCGTGCCGTCGTCGTAGAAGGCGCGGCGGTACCACTCGCCGTCCCAGCCGTCCGCGTTGAGGGCCGTCTTGAGGGCGGCGTTGTAGGCGCGGTAGCGGTCCGCCCGCTGGCGGTCGTTGCGGTTGTCGCAGATCGGCGCGAACTGGTCCAGGATGTGGGCGAGGAAGAAGCCGAGCCACACGCTCTCGCCCTGGCCCTCGTTGCCGACGCGGTTCATACCGTCGTTCCAGTCGCCCGATCCCATCAGCGGGAGGCCGTGGCGGCCGGT
>JANPJI010000689.1:0-5358 GCA_031425425.1 Rubricoccaceae bacterium | reverse complement strand
ACCCACCGGCACGCCTCGGCGCGCTCTCGCAGGGTCGCGGACACCAGCGCACTCCCGCGCAGTCGGTCCCAAGCACGGCACCCTTTCAATGTTCGAGACTCTCTCTGAGAAGCTCGACGTCGCCCTCAAGTCCGTCAAAGGAGAGGGCCGCGTCAACGAGCTGAACATCGCCGAGACGATGCGCGAGGTTCGCCGCGCGCTCCTCGACGCCGACGTCAACTACGACGTCGCCCGCGAGTTCACCAACAAGGTGAAGGCCGCCGCGCTGGACGACAAGGTCCTCCAGGCCGTCTCGCCGGGCCAGCAGTTCGTCAAGGCGATCTACGACGAGCTGGTGTTCCTGCTCGGCGACGTCCACGTTCCGCTGAACAAGGCCAAGCGCCCGCCGACGGTCATCCTCGTCGCCGGCCTCCAGGGCGCGGGCAAGACGACGTTCGTCGGCAAGCTCGCCCGGTTCCTCAAGGCGCAGGGCCGGACGCCCATGCTCGCCGCGGCGGACGTGTACCGCCCGGCCGCCGTGGACCAGCTCGAGACGCTCGCCAAGCAGGTCGGGGTGCCCGTCTTCGCCCGCCGCGACGCCGACGGCGTGCCGCTGAAGGACGCCGTGGCCGTCGCCCGCGAGGCGCTCGCCGAGGCCAAGCGCACTGGCCGCGACACGCTCATCATCGACACCGCCGGCCGCCTCCACGTGGACGAGGCGATGATGGACGAGGTCGTCGCGATCAAGGCGGCCGTCACGCCGGACGAGATCCTGTTCGTCGTGGACGCGATGACGGGCCAGGACGCCGTCAACACGGCCAAGGTCTTCAACGACCGCCTCAACATCGACGGTGTCGTGCTGACGAAGCTCGACGGCGACACGCGCGGCGGGGCGGCCCTGAGCATCCGCTCGGTCGTCCAGAAGCCGATCAAGTTCGCCTCGACCGGCGAGAAGCTCGACGCGCTCACGGAGTTCTTCCCGGACCGGATGGCCCAGCGCATCCTCGGGATGGGCGACGTCGTCTCGTTCGTCGAGAAGGCCCAGGAGCAGTTCGACGAGGCCGAGGCGGAGAAGCTCCAGCGCAAGTTCCGGAACCAGGAGTTCGACCTGCAGGACTTCTACGACCAGCTCCAGAAGATCAAGAAGATGGGGTCGGTCAAAGACCTCCTCGGCATGATCCCCGGCGTCGGCAAGGCCGTGAAGGACCTCGACGTGTCGGACGACGCGTTCAAGCACATCGAGGCGCTCATCCAGTCCATGACGCCCTTCGAGCGGGCCAACCCGGACGCGATCAATGGCACCCGGCGCCGCCGCATCTCGGCCGGTGCCGGCCTCGAGATCCAGGACGTGAACGCGCTGCTGAAGCAGTTCCGCGAGATGAAGAAGATGATGAAGACGATGGCCCGCTTCCAGGGCTCCGGCCGCCAGCCGACGGCCAAGCAACTCCTCGGCAACCGCCGCTAGTCGTGGCAGGTGCGCTGGTGTCGGGTGGCAGACGATGCCCCGGCCAGCCCACTGTGCTCTTTACCCGTATCCCGCTCACCTGGCACCTGCCACCCGTTTTTATGTCCGTCAAGATCCGTATGCGCCGCATGGGGCGCAAGCAGCACCCCGTCTACGCCCTCGTCGCCACCGACTCCCGCTCGGCCCGCGACGGCAAGTTCATCGAGGATCTCGGCCGGTACGAGCCGGTCGCCGACCCGGCCCGGTTCTCGGTCAAGGCCGACCGCGTGGTGTACTGGCTCGGCCAGGGCGCGCAGATGTCCGACACGGCCCGCAACCTGCTCCAGAAGGAGGGCGTGCTGCTGCAGTCCGCGATGAGCCGGCGCGGCAAGTCCGCAGAGGAGATCGAGACGGCCCTCGGCGAGTTCAACGAGCGCCGCGCGGCCAAGACGCCGGTCAAGGTGTCGAACGCCGATCGCCGCGCGAACGCGCTCAAGGCCGAGCGCGAGCAGGCGGCCGCCAAGGCGAAGGAGATCCGCGCCGAGCAGCAGGCCCGCGAGGCCGAGCTCGAGCGCCAGCGCCAGGAGTCCGAGGACGCCGCGCGCGCCGAGGCGCAGCTCAAGGCCCAGGAGGCCGCCGCCGCCGAGACGGCCGCCAACCCCGGTGAGGCCGCTCTCGCCGCCGAGGCCGAGGCCGGCCTCACGGCGGACCTCGCCGAGGCGCAGGCCGCCGCCGCCGACGACGCCGCCTCCGAGGCGTCGCCCGAGCCGATGGGCGACGCGTCCGCCGAGCCGTCCCCGAGCACGGGCGCGGACCAGGGCGCTGTCGAGGGCACGTCGGAGCCGGCCGAGATCGTCGCCGAGACGGCCATCGTGGACGTTCCGGAGGAGGCTGCCGCCGCCGACACCGGTGAGGCGGTCGCCGAGGCGCAGGCCGAGGTCGAGGCGGCCGGGACGGAGGGTGCCGACGCCGCCGTCTCCGAGGCGGGCGAGATCGCCGAGACGGCCCCCGAGGCCGCCGCCGACCAGCCCGCCGCGTCCGCCGAGACGACTGCGGAGGTCGCCGACGACACCGCGACGTCCGTCGCCGAGCAGGCCGACGCCGGTGCTGCCGACGGCAACGAGGGCGCCCCGGCCGAGGCCGAGCCGCTCGCCGGCACGGAGCCCGGCTCGGACGCCGACACGGGCGACGCGGGCACGGACGCCGCGGCCGACACCGTGACGGACGCAGAGCCCGCCGCCACCGCCGAGGACGAGGCCAACAAGGCGTAGTCCGACCCCGTCGCGTCCCGGACCCGCCGTACCGTCTCTCCCGAGAGGCGACAGGCCGGGGTCCGGGACGCGTCCGTTTCACCCTTTCGCTCTGCGCCCATGTCCGACCCCGACCGCCTGCTCCTCATGGGCCGCCTCGGCCGCACGCACGGCATCCGCGGCGACATCAAGGTTGTGCCCGAGACCGACGTCCCGAAGCGGTTCGCCTCCTTGAAGCGCGTGTTCATTGGCACAGAGCCGGACGCCGCGCGCGAGCGCGCGCTCACGAACGTCCGCTTCCAGTACCCGAAGGGCCGGGTCGTCGTGCTTCTCTCCATCGAGGGGCTGGCGACGGTCGAGGAAGCCGAGACGCTCCGCGGGCTGAACGTCTACGCTCACGACGCGGACCTGCCCGCGCTCGGCGACGGCGAGGTCTTCCTCCACGACCTGGAAGGGCTCACCGTGTGGTCCGTTGACGACGAGGGCGAGCCGTCCGACCGCCTCGGGGTCGTCCGCGACCTGTACGACGGCGCGCAGCTCCTCTTCGCCGTCGCCCGCGACGGCAAGCCCGACGTGCTCCTGCCCGACGTCGAGGAGGTCGTCGTGGCGGGGGACCTGCCCGGACGCCGCCTGCTCGTCCGTCCCCCCGAGGGCCTCTTCGACGACACCGCCGACGAGGTGACCGGGCGCGGCACGGAGGAGGAAGGCTCCGAGTAGCGCCGTGATCATCGACCTCGTCACCGTCCTGCCCGAGCTGGTCCGGAGCCCCCTCGACCACTCGATCCTCAAGCGCGCCCGCGACAAGGGGCTCGTGGAGGTCCGCGTGCACAGCCTCCGCGAGTGGGCCGTCGGCAAGTACCGGCAGGTGGACGACGAGCCGTACGGCGGCAAGGGGGGGATGGTGCTCAAGCCCGAGCCGCTCTTCGCCTGCATCGAGTCGCTCCTCGCCGCCGCCGAGGCGGACGGCACGCCGGTCGACGACGTGATCTACCTCACGCCCGACGGGCAGACGCTGGACCAGCCGCTCGCCAACCGCCTCTCGCTCTCGAACCGCCTCGTCCTCATCGCGGGCCACTACAAGGGCATCGACGAGCGCGTCCGGCAGACGCTCGTCACCCGCGAGATCTCGATCGGCGACTACGTCCTCTCTGGCGGCGAACTGCCCGCGCTCGTCCTCATCGACGCGCTCGCGCGGATCATTCCGGGCGTCATCGGCGACGCTGCCTCGGCCCTGTCGGACTCGTTCCAGGACGGTCTCCTCGACGCGCCGTCGTACACGCGGCCCGCGTCGTTTCGCGGGATGGACGTGCCGGCCGTGCTGATGTCCGGCGACCACGGGGCCATCCTGGACTGGCGCGAGGACCAGCGCCTTGCGCGGACGCAGGCGCGGCGCCCGGACCTGCTCCGCGGCGCACACGGTGCCGCATCGACCGACGGCGAAGAGTCCGCGTAGACCGTTCTCCGGCCCCGGCGGGCCGCCCCTTCCCGTACCTTTCGGGCTGTTCCTGCGCCACCGCGGGACCTCTCCGACCGACGCTCCCTCCTGTTATGGCGACCGACCTTCTCGGCCTCATCGAGGCCACCCAGATCCGCGACGACCACCCGTCCTTCGCCCCCGGCGACACCGTCCGCGTCCACGTGCGCGTGATCGAGGGCGACAAGGAGCGCGTGCAGCTCTACGAGGGCGTCGTGATCGCGATCCAGAACTCGGGCGCCTCGCGGACCTTCACCGTCCGCAAGATCTCGAACTCGGTCGGCGTCGAGCGCATCTTCCCCTTTGCGAGCCCGCGCATCGCGCGCGTCGAGGTGGTCCGCGAGGGCCGCGTCCGCCGGGCGAAGCTGTACTACCTCCGCGGCCTCCGCGGCAAGGCGGCGCGCATCCAGGAGAAGCGCCGCGTCTACACCAAGTAGTGCGCCTCGCGGTCTGGCCCGGCCCCGCCGCGTCCGCCCTCGCGGACGCGCTCGCGGCCTCGGGCGTCGTCTCCGAGACGGTCGTCATCGAGCCCCACGAGGCGCGCGCCGCGCTCGACGACGAGCGCGCGGACCTCGTGCTCCTGACGGCCCTCGACGTGCTCCGCGCTCCGGACGGCCTCGCGGTCGTGCCGGGCGTCGCCCTCGCAGGGGAGCGGAGCGCCCGCCGCGTCCTCGTCGTCGCGGCTCCGCTGGACCAGATCCACACGGTCGCGTTCGACCCCCGCGACACGCAGGAGGCGCTCCTGGCGCAACTCGTGCTCCGGGAGCACTACGCCGGCAAGCCGACGTTCGTCCTCGGAGCACCCGGGAGCACGCTCGCCGAGTGGCTGGAGGAGGCCGACGCCGCGCTCGTCTCGCTCGACGTCGCCGACGACCTCCCGCACGGCGCGTACGTCCTCGACCTCGGGCAGGAGTTCGTGGACCTCACGCTACGCCCAATGCCGTGGGGCCTCGTCGCCGCGCGCACGGGCACACTCGCGCCCTCGGCCGCCGCGGCCCTTGCCGACGCCGCACGCCTCGCCAACCCCGACGACGAGCGTCTGCGCCTCGACGGCGTCGCCGCGTTCCAGCTCACCCTGGACGGCTACGCCGCCGACGGCCTCGAACAGCTCGCCCAACTCTGGTTCCAGACTGGCACGCTCGACGACGTCCCCGACGTGCCGTTCGCCGCAACGGTCGAGCCTGCCGCGCCGAGCGACGAATCGGACGAGG
>JANPJI010000688.1:0-4837 GCA_031425425.1 Rubricoccaceae bacterium | reverse complement strand
CCGTGGACGAGCACGCGCATCCGGTGGCCCAGGTCCTCGGCCGGGCGGACGCTGCCCATCACGACCATCATCTGGAAGGCGGTCAGGTAGTTCACCGGGATCGCCGCGCCGACCTCGGCGCTCATCCCTTCGGGCCGGCGGGTCACCGCGTTCTCGGGCGCGACGACGTGCGACGCGTACCCGCCGAACCGCGTGAGCGCCAACACCGCGTCGCCCACGGCGACCGACGCGACGCCCGCGCCGACCGCCGCGACCGTCCCGCCGACCTCGTACCCGACGACCGCCGGGAGCGGCGGCGCGTCGGGGTAAAGACCCTGGCGCGCGAGCACGTCGGCGAAGTTGACGCCGGCCGCCTCGACGGCGATGAGCACCTCGCCCGCGTCCGGCGCGGGGTCGGGCGCCTCGCGGACCTCCAGCACCTCGGGGCCGCCCGTCTTCGGGATCCAGACCTGCCGCATGGCCGCGTGGGGAATGTGAGCAGGCAGAACGCCGCCGCGCCTGCGGAGTTTGCACGTCTCCTCTTTCCTGTCCGCCCTGTGTCCGCTCCGCTCGACGTCGTCCGTCTCCTCACCCGCAAGCGCGACGGCGAGGCGCTGGCCCCCGACGAGATCCGCGCGCTCATCGACGCCTACACCGCAGGGGCGGTGCCGGACTACCAGATGGCCGCGTTCCTGATGGCCGCATTCATCCGCGGTCTGGACCGCACCGAGGGCGTGGCGCTCATGCAGGCGATGCTCCACTCGGGGCAGGTGCTGGACCTCTCGGACATCCCCGGTCGCAAGGTGGACAAGCACTCGACCGGCGGGGTGGGCGACAAGGTCTCGCTCGTGCTCGCGCCGCTCGTGGCCGCCTGCGGTGTGCCCGTGCCGATGATCTCAGGCCGCGGCCTCGGCCACACCGGCGGCACGCTGGACAAGCTGGAGGCCATCCCCGGCTTCGACGTCAACCTCGACCTCGCCCGCTACCGCGCCGTCCTCGCCGACGTCGGGACGGTGATGATCGGGCAGACGGCCGAGATCGCGCCGGCCGACAAGAAGATCTACGCCCTCCGCGACGTGACAGGCACCGTCGAGTCGATCCCGCTCATCGCCGCCTCGATCCTCTCCAAGAAGCTCGCCGAGGGCATCGACGCGCTCGTGCTCGACGTCAAGGTCGGCCGCGGCGCGTTCATGACGGACGAGGCCGAGGCGCGGCGTCTCGCCGAGACGCTCGTTGGCATCGCCACCGAGGCGGGCACGCCGACCGTGGCGCTGCTGACGGCGATGGACGTCCCGCTCGGACGCGCCGCGGGCAACGGTCCCGAGACGGCCGAGGCGATCCAGATCCTCCGCGGCGAGACGCCCGACGGCGGCCCGTGCGACGACGTGGTCGAGGTCACGCTCGCGCTCGCCGGCGAGATGCTCGCCCTCGGCGGCAAGGCCGACTCGCCCGAGGCGGGCCGCGAACTCGCGAGGGAGGCGCTCCGCGACGGCCGCGCCCTCGACACCTTCCGTCGCCTCGTCGCGGCACAGAACGGCGACGCATCCGTCCTCGACGCCCCCGAGCGCCTCTCGGGGGCTGCAGTCGCCACCGTCACGGCCGACCAGTCGGGCATCGTCACGGACGTGGACGCGCGGCGGATCGCGCTCGCGGCGCTCGGCCTCGGCGCGGGGCGCGCGCGGAAGGAAGATGCCGTCGACCCGAAAGCGGGCGTCGTGCTCAACAAACGCCCCGGCGAGCGCGTAGAGGCCGGCGAACCGCTCGCGACCCTCTACGCGAGCGACGCCTCACGAGCCGACGTCGGCGCGGTCCGTGCCGCGTTCACGATCGGAGACGCCGCCCCGCCGTCCCGCCCGCTCATCCTCGACCGCCTCGACAGCGGCGGGTGGCGCGGACGGGCGTCCGTCTGACCGTCTCTCCCCGTACCTTTCCGGCACTCTCCTGCCCGCACGCCTTATGTGGAAGCGATTCACGCGCCTGCTCCAGTCCATCTTCGGCGGAGCCATCTCCGCGATGGAGGACCCCAAGCTCATCCTGGAGCAGAACATCCGGGAGCTGAACGACCAGGTCCCCAAGATGAACGAGAACATCGCGACGGTGAAAGCCAACGTGATGCTCCTCCAGAAGGAGGACCGCCGGTACACCGCCGAGCAGTCCGGCCTGACCTCCAAGATCAAGGCCGCCATCACGGCCGGCCGCGACGACATCGCGCAGCGCTACGCGGTCCAGCTTCAGGGCATCAAGGAGGCCCAGACGCGGACGGCCGAGCAGCTCCAGTTCGCCGAGCAGGCCTACGAGAAGGCCCTCCAGGTCAAGAAGGCGTTCATGCGCGAGCGCGAGAAGAAGATCGGCGAGGCCAAGGAGGCCCTCCGCGCCCACGAGCGCGCCAAGTGGCAGTCCAAGATCGCCGACACGCTCGAGCAGTTCGAGGTCGCCGGCGTCGACTCGACGCACGACGAGATGGTCCGCCGCGTCAACGAGCAGACGGCCAAGAACGAGGCGCGCATGGAGATGGCGCTGGACTCGATCGACACCGAGGCAATGGCCATCGAGGAGGACGCCAAGGAGATCGAGGGTGCTGAGCTGGTCCGCCAGTTCAAGCTCGAAATGGGCATGGACACGCCCGCCCCTGCCACGCAGGCCCCGGCCGAGCGGACGCCCGCCCTCGACGCGCTCGACGACCTCGACCTCGGAACGGACGCGCCCGCCGAGCGCAACCGCACGCGGACGGAGTAGCGCCGGGCCGACGCTGCCAGTGGCCAGTATGCCGCCTGCGGCGTCAGGCAGCGGCCAGTGGCAGATCGGTGCCGCGACATCACCGCCGGCCCTCCTCGCATTTTCTGCCACTGGCCATCTGGCCACTGCCCACTGGCTTCCGATGACGCCCGACGAGTTCAACCGGCTCAAAGAGGAGGAGAAGGCGCACCTGCGCCAGCTCCGCGACCTCAAGCAGCAGCACCGCGACGTCCAGCGCAAGGCGTCCATCCTCGGCGCGCTCCGGGGCATGAACACAGACGGCCTCCAGGCCGAGACCGAGGCGCAGACGGACGCGCTCCTGCGCGGCGCGATCACGCAGGAGGCGCGCCTGGACCTGGCCATGGAGGGCGAGGCCGACCGCGCCCGAGCCGAGGCCGACCGCGAGGCGCTGCGCCAGGCGGAGGCGGCCGACCTCGTCCGCCAGCTCAAGGCCGAGGCCGGCGCGACGGCCGGCGAAGCCTCCACCCGCCCCGGCGCGACGCCGGACGCCGCAGCGCGGACCATCGGGCGCACGCCGCCCGAGGCCCCGCCACCGGCAGCCCCGCGCGACGACAAAACACTCGGCCGGCCAAGAGGCCAGTAGCCAGTGGCTCAGCGGCTAGCGCCGCTGAGCCACTGGCAGATCCGACCCTGCACATTCTGCCACTGGCCACTGGCCGCTGGCGCGCCCCCGGCGCTCAAATGCCCGACGAGCCGCTCAACTTTACCAAGGAGGCCTTCATGGCCCCCGCCAACCTCGCGTTCCTCCTCGTCGCCCTCGTCGTGGCGCTCGTCGTCGGCGGCAACCCGGCGAGCCTGCTGCTGCTCTTCGCGACGGCGGCCGAGCTGCTCTACCTCGGGACGTTCCCGCGCAACGAGCGATTCCGCAAGGTCGTCCGCTCGCGGGCCGCAGCGACGCGCTCGAAAGCGCCGACCGACCGCGAGGTGTTCCGGACGCTCGAGAAGGACGGCCAGAAGCAGTACGTCCGCTTCCGCAACATGGAGAAGGCGATCAAGGACAACTACGCCAAGCTGCCCTACGCCAGCCAGGGCCTTCTCGACGCCCACCTCAAGAAGCTCGACGGCCTCCTCGACGCCCACCTCAACCTGCTCCAGCTCAAGGAGCGCTACGCCCGGTTCGCCGAGCGGACCGGCGAGGCGGACATCCTCGGGGCCATCGCGGCCCTCCAGAAGGAGATGGCCGCGGACCCGCCGCGCGTGAAAGCCATCAAGCAGCGCCGCCTGACCATCCTCGAGAAGCGCCTCGACCGCTTCAAGCAGGCCGGCGAGAACCTCGCCATCGTCGACGCCCAGATCGCGACCATCGAGGACGTGGCGCGCTACGTCTACGAGCAGTCGCTGACGATGCAGAACCCCGAGGAGGTCAGCTTCCAGCTGGACACGCTCATGAACGAGGTCGAGGAGACGCAGGCGTCCATGGACGCGCTCGACGACGCCTTCGGCGACCCCGCCTCGCTGACCGACGCCGACGTCGAGGCGTTCGAGAACTCGCCCGCCGGACGCCTGGACACGAGCGCGCTCGACGCGCTCGACGACCTCGACCTCGGCGACGACGCCCCGGCACGGCGGCGGACGCGCGAGGGCGGTGCCTGACCGGCGCTGGCCTGCGAGAGGGCACACCACGGTGTGCCCCTACTACACCTTTTTCCTCTGACCTGTGGCTGACTTTCAGACCCTCCTGTACGACGTCGACGACGAGGGCGTCGCGACGGTCACGCTCAACCGGCCCGAGGCGCTCAACGCACTCAGCCAGCGCCTCGTCGCCGAGCTCGCCGCGGCCTTCCGTGCGGCGCGGACGGACGCCGCCGTGCGCGGCGTCGTCGTGACCGGGGCCGGCGAGAAGGCGTTCGCGGCCGGG
This sequence comes from Rubricoccaceae bacterium, assembly GCA_031425425.1. GTDB lineage: Bacteria > Bacteroidota > Rhodothermia > Rhodothermales > Rubricoccaceae > DASVSE01. Next base: position 243 of record JANPJI010000688.1, on the reverse strand, counting down.
GCCGACATTGCCGAGTTCGCCGAGATGGACTCGCTCACGGCGCACCGCTTCGCGACACGAGGCCAGGGCGTGTTCACGCAGATCGAGACGATGTCCAAGCCGGTCGTGGCGGCCGTCAACGGGTTCGCCCTCGGCGGCGGGTGCGAGCTCGCCATGGCGTGCCACCTGCGCGTCGCCTCGGAGACGGCTCAGTTCGGGCAGCCGGAAGTCCAGCTCGGGCTCATCGCCGGGTATGGCGGCACG